>NZ_LASY01000060.1:0-7033 GCF_000973155.1 Grimontia sp. AD028
TCGAGAACCATGAACCAAACCCGCCAAATGCAAAAGCCAGCACATTAGTGCTGGCTTTATTATTTATTCAGCTACTTTATATAAAGTGCTGCTATCAGTATGCGAGAAATCACTGCCATAAATATTCAGAGCGGTATTTTGAGAATATGTCAATTTATCGTCTTCGATATTAATCGTCATCGTAAAGTCAGTTGTGGTAGCGTTTTGCGTCATATAGTTTGACTCTGCGATACCGCGGTTTGATGCTTTTAAAGTCATCGTTTTACCGGCTGTGCCTTCTGCTGTAACGCAAGTGGTACGGGGAACGCAGAATGAGTTGTAGACGATTTGATTTTCCTGATCGTAAATAAAGTAGCCACGTTGGTCGTGGAACTTAGAGTCATCTGATTTACGGAAAACTTCCTGCTTATAGTAAAGAGCAACTAGACTTTGATCGCTCGCGTTAACTGCGTCGGCTGCCACTTCAAAAGTGATGGTTTCGTAGAATGGCGTAACAGCAGGAGCGCCTTTACCTTGCTCGGTGCCTTCCTGAGCCGGTGCGACATCAACGCCGCCTGTTTCAACACTTTTCCAAGTACCCACAAGAGAGGCTATAGGGCCAAAGTCCATACCATCGATAACATTATGATCGGCAAATGCTGGCATTGCGAAAGCAGAGGCAAGAATTAGCGTGCTCAATTTTTTCATCATTACTTCCTTTTCTAAGTTGGCTTTGGAAAAGGAATATAGGTATGTATCGCAAACTATTTTTGAGCTGGATCATTTTTAATCAGAAACTGAGAGCTTGAATGTATGAAAAGGTAAATTAGGTGAGAAATATTGTTTTAGTGTAATGATATATTAATATCGCGATAATGATTGTATTATCACTAATTTCCCTGGTGATGTTGGCATGCGTGGTAATTGAAATTATATATATTTATCTTTGATAGTTGCAATGTATATATTTTAAGTGGTCAATAAAAAAGCGCTGATTAGCAGCGCTTTTTTATTAAATTGATAGTGAGTTTAATTCTTGTAGTGACTAAGGAATATTGCAGCTGTGTTTTCTGCCAGAGCTTTGCCTTCGCTATCATTGAGCGGCTGACAAGCTCCAATCAACTGCGGCCAGAATGCAGATCCTTTGATCAGGTTGTGTAACTGAGTTCGCGCAAGCTCCACATTTTCCATTCTCAATGTGCCGATTTTATCTTGTTCGACCAGCCAAGCATGTAAGGCGGTATCTTCCTTCGACATACTCTTGATTTGTTCCTGCAACGCTTCCGGCTGGAACAGGAAGTGGCCAAAAGCCACCTTTGCCATGTCGAGGTAATCAGGTTGGGCAATGACAGCGATCTCTTGATAGAGCAGAGTAGAAAGCTGTTCAGACAGTGGCAGTTTCGACAGTTCTTCAAGGCACTCTGGCGTGATGGAGCTTTTCCAAAGCACTGAGAGGAGTTCCATGACCAGTGCTTCTTTAGACGGGAAATGATTATAGACGGTTCGCTTGGAGACATTGGCGAGCGCAGCAAGCTTATCCATGCTGGTATTTTGCACGCCAAACTCCTGAAAAGCCTGACGTGCGGCTTCCAAAATGGCTTCACGTTTTATTTCGCTTCTGGTTTTTATCTTCACTGTCATTGGGTTAGACGCCAACTCAAAAAGTAACGGTGACTATATTACACTAAGCGGTTTACTTTTCACTGTTCTTTTGTAAACTACACCGAGTAGTTTACATTGACTTTAATCAATCAACACGTGGTCGCTATGGACAGAACCCTTTTTAAACACACCTTACTGACGACACTAGGAGTGATTGCGATGAGTTCAACAATGCTGTCTTGTTCCAGTACTGATGGGCCAGAAGCGGATTATCCAGACAAATTTGTAAATAGCGATCCGGCGTTCGAAAGGCAAAGCAACCCTTTTGAAATCCTTATGGCTTTCATTAAAGCAGAGGAGAGAACGCCCAAACCGACGTTTGATTTTCCAATGCATACCATTACAACCGAGCAGCTAATCGATGAGCGTGAAGATGTGGTTTATCGTCTCGGCCACTCGAGTATGTTGATGAAACTGAATGGTAGCCTCGTGATTACTGATCCGGTATTCAGTGACCGCGCTTCACCAGTGCAATTTATGGGTCCTAAGCGCTTCCATCCTGCGCCGATTTCAATAGAAGATTTGCCTGAGATCGATGTAGTTGTGATCAGTCATGATCATTACGACCACTTGGACAAAATGTCTGTGAAAGCGTTATCAGACAAAACAGGCCTGTTTTTAGTGCCATTGAAGATTGGTGCAATCCTAAAGGATTGGGGTGTGCCAACAGAGAAAGTCGTAGAGTTGAAATGGTGGGAGTCGCGGGTGGTCAATGGTATTGATTTTACCCTGACACCAACGCAACACTTCTCAGGCCGAGGCCTAACCGATCGCGATTCTACACTTTGGGGAAGTTGGGTAATGCTCTCCCCTGAAAAACGGGTGTATTTTAGCGGCGACTCAGGCTACTTCGATGGTTTTAAGGAAATTGGTGAGAAATATGGCCCATTCAACCTTACCATGATTGAAACTGGTGCCTATAACTCTCTTTGGGCGAACATTCATATGTTCCCGGAGCAAAGCGTGCAGGCACACATTGACCTCAAAGGTAGCGTGATGTTGCCCATCCACAACAGTACATTCGATCTGGCGATGCATGACTGGAAAGAGCCGATGAAAAAGGCATTGGAAATCAGCAATGAGCGTGGCGTGACCATGGTTAGCCCAGAGATTGGTCAACGTTTGGCTATCGGTGAGACGTTGCCAGTGGTTGAATGGTGGAATCAGGAATGATGAAGAAATTGGGATTTGCGGCGGCATTGGGTGCCGCTGCCATTATCAGCACGGCTGCTTCTGCCTCGGTAAAAAACGATGTGGAATACCTCATCGCGCAGATGAAAAGCTCCGATTGCACTTTTGTAAGAAATGGCACGGAATACGACAATCTGCAGGCGGCCGAACATCTTCAGAATAAGTGGGAATATGCCGAAGACAGGGTCGCTTCGACCGAGATGTTTATTAACGAAGTGGCATCTAAAAGCTGGTTTACTGGCCGCGCGTATCAGGTTAAATGTGGCGAAGAAACCCAAACCAGTCAACAATGGCTAACCGAGCGGTTAGCGGAAAAAGAAAAGTTAAATTAACGTCTATTGCCACCGAAAAGCTCAGAAAGATAAGCAGAAATCACACTGCTGAATATCCCGATAATCACTGCGACAGCAATGACCACCAAGAAGGTAATCACAGCAATAAAAATAGAGCCGATAAAAAGGCCGACTAACGGAAGAATCACAAAGAAAACAAAGGCAATGACCAATGCGGCAACGATTAATGCGCCAGCTTGGAGCGCCAAGATGGCAACCGGGTTGGAGATTTGTTTTCCGTTAATGACCACTCTTCTGTTCATCTTCCCCTCCTCTGTTCATCTTCCCTTCCTAAATGTTATGCCCACAGAATAGCACTTCGCTTCGCCTAGTTTTTCAGACCACTTAACAATCCTTGATTGAAAAACAACCAGCTTGGCGTGTTAATCTGGTAAAGCTTAAAAAATAATCATAAGTACAGCTGGGAGAAAGGCATGAAATACACGGGAAGTTGTCACTGTGGGTCAGTGACGTTTGAATTCGAAGAGCATGAAATTAAATCAGGGTTGCGTTGTAACTGTTCGATCTGCCAGAAGAAAGGGGCATTGATGAGCGCATTTACCGTGCCACCGGAAGCCATGAATATCACAGCAGCAGAAGGTGTGCTGGCGACGTATTCGTTCGGTAGTGGTACGGCGAAACATCACTTCTGTAACCGTTGTGGGATTTATCCTTTCCACCAAACTCTTAGAAAACCAGGACACTACCGGGTTAATCTCGGCTGCCTTGATGGTATCGATACAACCAAGTTGCCGTTTGATGTGTTTGATGGTGCTTCGGTTTAGAACTTACCGTTAAACAAAACAATGAAGAAAAGCCTGACGATGTTATGTCGTCAGGCTTTTTTGATCAGAAGTGATAGGCGACTGTCGCACCAACCAGCCATTGGTGTTTGCTGTCAACGATAGGGGAGTCAGCAACGTCGCTGCCTAATTCTGTGTATTGGGTAGATTGGGTCAGGTTCCAGTTCTCGCTGATAGGATAAATTAGCTTATAACCTACTTCATAAGCGACTGAGCTGCTGCCCGTGTACTCTGGTCGGTTGGCACGGGCTTCTTTTGGCTGCACGCCGAAGTAGTAGTCCACAAAGTCTTTGCTCTGGAACATCACCCCTGCGAAGGAAACCAAATCCGCATCGCCAATGGGAAAGATGTCGAAGTACCTCACGCCCGCCAGATAGCCTTTGTAAGTGCCAGATATATCATGTTGGAAGTAGGTGGAAATCACGCCGGTACCAACTTGGAAGTCAGCATTCAATCCGAGGTCGACACTGATGTCCCTGTCATCCATACCTTTCAGGAAATCCGAGGTATCGTCATCATAACCGATCCCCGCGCTGGTGAGATGAACACCAAGATTGACCAGATCGCCGTCGGTTCCATAAAAACGGTAGTTTGCACCATTGAAGTCGATGTTGAAGTCTTCACCGTGGTAGCCAAAGTTAAGGAGTGGAACGACAGAGTGATCTTGCTCTTTGTAGAGATCGCTGGTGGCAGCAGCGCCCGCCTCAGCAATCCAGGTGCTTTGCTTGGTATAGATATTACCGTTGAGAATATAAGTTTGATTCGCTGCCTGTACCGCAGGTGCAGCGGCGAGAATGGAAAAGAGTAATGCAGATTTATTCATGATTCTGTCCTTGTTTGTGCGCTTAATGAACACCGTACAAAACTCGGCTAACTGACAATAGAATCAATTTGTCATGGGTTTGTCAGCGATTGTCAGGGTCTTTGGTTTGGAATGGTCACAATGAGTTTGGCTCCTCCTTTTGCGCTTTCTTCAAAAACGGCATGCCCGTCGTGTTTTTCAACGATAAGTTTAACGATAGCAAGACCCAATCCATGGCCCATATTGGCTTTGTTCCGCGAAGGGTCGACACTGAAAAACGGCTCAAAAACGGATTCGCGATATTCGTTAGGGATCCCGGGGCCATCGTCTTCAACAATGATCTGGGTAGTGTTTCCGTTTTGCTGGCAAATGACTGTGACGGTTGATTCCGCATACCGCACTGCATTCGTTAATATGTTTTCTATAGCGCGTTTCAACAAGGGTTTATCAGCCAGAAGTGAGATATTAGGCTCAATAATCACTTCTATTTCACAGTTTTGACTGTTAGGAAGTCGCTCAACCAAATGCTGGATAAAGGGTTCGGCAGGGAAGACTTCTTTCGTCAGTGACCTGTCCTGGCGACCAATTTTGGCAAAGTAGAGCAGTTCATTCACGAGTTGCTCCATCTCTTCTGTGTCTTCAATTATGCTGGCGACTTTATCCTTTAGGTCGGGAGACGTGACTTCTTCTTTGATGATCTCTGCTTGCCACTGAATGCGGAAAATAGGCGTGCGAAGGTCATGAGCAACAGCCTGAGTCAATGAGCGGTTACTGGTGATCAACTGAGAAATCTTGTCTGCCATATCATTGAAGCTTTCATTCAACTGGCCGACTTTACTCCCACTGTTGGTTGGTGCTCGGGCGTTTAGGTCGCCTTTGGCAAAGTCTGCAGTCACCCGTTGTAAAACCCGAACCCGCCTGCTGAGAAACCAAATTAGCCAACTGGAATAAATCACGAACCCGCCACCGATAAAGACGAAAAAGAGTGAGTCGCTGAACTCGATATTCTGTCTGACTACGTCATCAGTATTTGGCTCAAAATGGTAGTAGTTCGTTGAATCCGGCAGTGTCAGCCAAAGTCCCCGGTCTTCATCGTGAAAGGAATAGGAATGGGGCATATCACTTGCTGAAAAGTAACGCTTTACTTCTTCGGGGGCATCATTCATTGGCACGAGGTTTAGATTGTTCGCCGTGGATTGCGCGTAGTCAGCAACCAATTGCCTGAGCGCTTCATCATCTTGATGCTCTGACAAAGTCGCCATTAAATCTTGTACTGCTGCTGCTTGCATGTCCTCAAGGACATAGTCGTAATCTGTATTGAGCTGATAGACGAACAAGTCAAACGCGAAAAGGCTGACAATAAAAAGAACAAACAGTCCGATAAAGGATTCGATATAGATACGCCACATAGTTAACCTGGTCTTGTTATTCCTTCCATGCGTCCGGCACAAAGAGATAGCCTTTCCCTCTCACTGTCAGTATCCGATGGGGTGATGAGGGGTTATCTCCGAGTTTTTTTCGAAGACTGACGACCTTGTTATCGACAGTACGATCCAGACCATCATATTCAATGCCACGGACAGCGAGAGTCAGTGTTTCTCTCGACAAAACTTCGTCTGCAGAAGCGGCGAGCAGCCACAAAAGGTCAAATTCGCTGTCTGATAGAGCAATGTGTTCACCAGACCATTCACACCATTTTCTTGCGTTGTTGAGAGACAAATTTCCAAACGTTAATACGCTGATAGATTCAGGCTTTACCGTTTCCAGCATTTCATTACTTGAGCCGTCCCTGCGCAGTAACGCTCGCAGTCTAGCGAGCAGAACGCGGGGTTTAATTGGCTTGGTGACAAAGTCATCGGCCCCAATTTCCAGTGCGGCGACATGGTCAAAGTCGTCATCACTTGCCGTCAGCATTAACACCTTACCGGAGAACTTGGGGCGAATCTGTCGGCAAATTGTCAGACCATCGATATCCGGCAGCATCAGGTCGAGCATAACGATGTTGGGCTGTTCTGAAATGATCGCACCAATGGCACTTTCTCCGTGATCAAACTCCTTTACGTCAAAATCTTGCTCGCGGAAGTAGGAAGAAAGAAGTTGTCGAAGCTTGGTGTCATCTTCAACAATAAACAGAAGAGGTTTGGGTGACATTGAAAATCCTCGTACCTAAATGTAATACCAATCACAGTAGGTAGCTGATCAGAAATAGCGCAGGAAAAATGCTCGAGAACAAGGCGGAAAATTTCGATAAGTAGTTATTCTAC
>NZ_LASY01000061.1:0-12632 GCF_000973155.1 Grimontia sp. AD028
TCGAGAACCATGAACCAAACTCGCCAAATGCAAAAGCCAGCACATTAGTGCTGGCTTGATACGCCCAAACTAATGGCTATTTACCTTTGAATTGTCGAATTACTGAGTGAATGGTAGGCGACAAAAAAGCCCGCTTGTTAGCGGGCAAAAAAGGCAGTTACATTTTTATCTTCACCACATAAATCGAGTACCGACAGTGACATAGTCAGTCTCGGTGGCTATTCCAAACACCGGATTTAAATCAAATTCTGAGCGGCCAACTTCGGTATAAAGGGCAATGTGGTCGTTATAGTTGTGATAAACACCAAAAACAGTCCCCTTGGCTTTGTGACCAGCAGTCGCGTTGGTGGGATCAATCTTTGTTTCGCCGTAACTCAAACGTAGTAAGGTATCTGTAGTTACATTGACGGTAGTTTGCAGCCAATAGCCACTGCTTTCGCGCTCGCGCCCTGAATCATCGAGTGAGTCAAAGTCGAGTTGTAAAGCCGAGCCCAATCCTTCCCCTTTAAATCCGGATGCAAATAGGCTGAAGCTACCGTAGTTCAGGCTTACGCCGGCTGAATAACCGGATGCTTCCACTTTACTTCCAGAAGCGCATGTCACGCCACTGACCGTACAGTTTTCTGCAGATTGGTAAATCGTATCTGCATAAAGGAGAAAGTTGCCACCTTCAAAATCCTGACCATATGACAGGTCAGCTTCAAATCGTGGAGACGTCGTTTTTGATGCGACAGGCGTGCTTTTAACACTAGGAAGTATGGATTGAATGGTACTTGGGTCATACAGGCCAACAGAGAATTTTACTGAAGAATCTGTCGGCGAGTTATAACGAATGCCGCTGTTAAAATTCGCGTACAGGTAGCCTGAATGTAATGAACCGGCACCCAGAGCGCCACCATCGTTTGCAATATCGTAGACAAAAAAGCCCCCCGCTAGCACTGAAGCATCCGCAAGAACAGGACGGCCATTAAAAATACTGTATTGTTTACCTATGACGATTTGACCGAAATCGCCATCAAAAGTGGCATAAATTTCCCTAGGGTCGAGCGACTTTGACGCTGTAGAACCGACATTACCTAGATTTTTATAGTTGCCTTCACCAGAGTGAGGGTTAATTCTTAGCCCTAATCGGGCACTCGCTTTGATCCCTTGAGATTCAGGAACACCGAAATTAAAACCAACCATGTTTGGTGAATCACCGGAAGTAATTCTAAAGGCGTCGTTACCTTCTGCATCTCCTCTTGTTGAACTGGCGTTTAGAATAACCCAACCATCAACACCAAATGTATAACCATCCTTATCGTATACAGGAATTTCAGCCATTGCATAAGGTGAGATTAATAAAGCGATTGCCACCGGGTAGTTATGCTTTTTCACAAGACACTCCTTGTTAATGTTTTGTTTGTTGTCCATTCCTTTGTTTGCAATGGTGATGCCAATTGCCATTGCAATTTATTTTTCAATAAAAACATGGCATTACTGGCATTGTGTGAAATTTGTTTCAATTAAATTAATGCAACAAAATGTCTTTACTGCTTCACCTTAATTGCGACAGTGTGTTGCTGAATTTAAATATGAAATCATTTTATTTCTGAGGGTTTGATCTGAATAAAGACATGCTAGTGTTCTATTTTATTAAGGTTTGTTTTTTAAGAAATGAGATGATATTGAGGGGTTTTTATTTTTTTAGGTGGGTTTAAGTGCGCAATAATATTGATGAATGTTGATAAAGTAAGAGCCATCATTTATCAGATGGCTCTTATGTATTTAGATGGTTTTACTTTTCATTGACTTTGCAATGTAGTCTGCTTGTCTTATTGCAAGTGCTACGATTGTTAGGGTTGGGTTCTCTGTTGCGCTCGTCGTAAATTGACTGCCATCGGAGATGAACAAGTTGTCAATATCATGTGATTGCCCCCAAGAGTTAACAACGCCATCCCGAGATTTCTCACTCATTCGGTTGGTGCCCATGTTGTGGCTAGCAGGATATGCAGGCAAATTGCTGACTTTAATGGCACCTACTGATTCAAAAAGCTCCTTTGACTTCTGGTAGGCATGATTCCGCATTCGGGTATCGTTGATGTGATCAGCTTTATACACAACAGGCACGGGTAGGCCATGTTGGTCTTTTTCTGTCGCGTGAAGCGTTATACTGTTTTGCTCAACAGGCATATCTTCACCACAAATCCAGAAACCAGCCATCTTTTCATAATTACGTAGCGATTCTGATACCTCTCTTCCCCAGCCACTCACACCTGGGTTTAAAAAGGCCGACATGAAGGGGAGGCCAAGGTGCAAGATTTCCAACTCATAGCCCGCATAGTGGCCGCGTTTGGGATCGTTGTCTTGCCACTCTTTTACAATGCCAGGTACGACAGTACTTTTGTACATGTGAACAGGCTTTTCAAATTCCGCATAGACTCCACCCGTGGTATGCGTCATATAGTTTTTGCCTACCTGACCGGATGAGTTTGCTAATCCCTCTGGGAACATATCTGAGGCTGAGTTAAGCAGTAGGCGTGGTGATTCTATGGAGTTAGCTGCAACGGCTATGACACGGGCTTTTTGGAAATGCTTATTACCTTCCTTATCTGCGTAGAGAACTCCAGTTACTTTACCTTGTTTGTTGTGTTCAATTTTTAGAACCATGGACTCTGGGCGTACCTCGCAATGCCCAGTGGCTTCTGCTTGAGGGATCTCTGTATACATCGTTGACCATTTAGCGCCAATTTTGCAGCCTTGCATGCAAAAGCCCATCACTTGGCAGGGCGGTCTTCCCTCACGGGGTTGAGTGTTGATGGCCAATGTTGCTTGTTCGCAGTGAGCATCGATCTTTTTGGCGCCAGCTTCGACAACTTTGTAGTGACTACTTTTGCCATGGAAAGGCATGCCAGTTGATTCTGTACCACATACCCCCATTTTCTTTTCTGCTAGGACGTAATAAGGTTCAAGCTCCTTCAACGTGATGGGCCAATCAAGAACATTCGCACCTGGTATGTCGCCATTGGTCGTTTTCATTTTGAATTCGTGTTCTTGGAATCTCATGGCAACACCAGCCCAGTGCATAGTTGAACCGCCAACGCCTTTTACAATCCAAGCAGGCAGATTGGGAAAATCTTTGGCTAAACGGGATGGTGCAGTTGAAATGCGTTTGTCTAGCCAAGATATTTTTCCAAACATTCCCCACTCATCATTATCGATATCGCCGAGTGTAAAGCGTTTTCCTGCTTCTAAAACAACGGAGCGGATACCTTTTTGTGCAAGCTCATTCGCCAGTGTGCCTCCACCGGCACCGGATCCGATGATAACAACTAAACTGTCGTCATCTAGTCTGAATTTATTTGACATTACTACATCCTTTTATAATTTAGTTAAATCCAATCAATATCCTGATACCCGCGGTTTATATATCCACCTTGCTCCCATGACGAACCGCCATAACCAAACCATGGCCATAGGTCTGGGCTGTTATATAAACCCATCATCATGGTGCCTTTTATTTTTTGAAAGAAGGCTGAGTTTTCGTAGTCGCGAAGAATACTAACTCTGTCCTCCTCTTTTTTTAGGTCTATATATTTCTTATTGAATTTTTCAAAAGAAAGCCTATCTAGCTCTTCCACGCCATTAATCAATAATGACTTGAGTGATTCGTCTTTCTTAGCTTGCTCACCAATCGGTGTTAATAACCTTGTGTAATATTTGTCTTCAAGATCATCGTGAGGATATATATCTCGAGACATGGTTAACAGAGTACTACTGGTATGCATACCTATAGCACTGCTTGCCCATGCAGGAGCGGGCACTACTGCACCTCCTATCCCAAGTACAAGAGTACTAGCACCAGCGATGGCAATGGATCCTTTAGTGAGGAAGTTCCTTCGAGACAGTGCTTTGTTACCGATAGGAATGACAGAGTTTACTTTTTTCTTTTTGAAGTTGAATTTCATATGATACCTCTTTGCTTGTCATGTTTTTTCTTACTTCATTTGAAATATCTCTAGTGATGTTCTTCATTAGTCCAAAATCACTTTCAATATGGTTACTTGTTAACTCCCGTATTGAAGTTTGCTTAGTGAATTCGATGTATTTTTGGATATTGCATTTATTGTAAAATTCATTGGCAATTGACCAGAGTTCATAGGTGTTGGTTGTGCATAAAATAACCGCATGTACAAGCACGGCAATTTCATTGCAACCTTTTACCTTTTTTCGACGCTGGGCAGTGCCTACTAGCTTTTGATCATTTGAAGTAATGTTGTAATCGCCATTACAGAATGAGCCTGATAGAGCAGAGCATGTTGCATTTATGCCTAACTTCGCTAACGCATGAATGATGGGTTCACAAAGTACTTGGTAGCTTTCCGCTATGCTGAAGTTGCTTTTATCCAGTTTGAAAACCAAGGCGACGTTTATTGAGCCTGGTGACTGTGGAACAACATCTCCTCCAGTCTGACGGGTTATCACCGGCCAACCTAGTTGCGCTAAGCAAGATTGGGCATAGCTAAACTGATCGAGTTGACTTATCGAATAGGGCACAACGACAGAATTTGAGCATCTCCATATCTTTAACGCGCAATCAAGTTCATTGTTGGCCACTCTTTCAAATAAGGTCAGCTCTTGAGAAAGTCCTTGGCTAGGGGCAATGACTTCCAAAGAAACATGCTCTTCAAAAACCATATTCACACCTGCTCGATTCTTTCACATAAAGAGGAGAGAAACGCTGCAGCAGGCCCGCCATCAACAGCACGATGATCAAATGTTAAAGACAACCCAACAATTGAGCGTGTTTCGATATCTCCATCGCTATTTACGATAGGCCGTTTAACGGTTTGACCAATACCCAGGATCGCAATTTGTGGGATATTGATAATAGGCGTGAAATGCTCAACTCGACTTAACCCCAGATTGCTTATAGTGAAAGTTCCTTTGGTCATTTCAGCTATGGATAACTTTCCTTGCCTTGCCCTTTTAACCAATTCCTTTCTTGATTGATTAATCTCAATCAAAGATAGGTTTTGTCCTTCAAAGATAGTTGGTGCAACCAAGAGGTTATCTTCTAGAGCGATAGCTATACTAAGATGAATGGATTCACTCAAATAAATATTGTTCTCTTCGATGTGTCCATTCATGAAAGGGTAGTCTTTCAATACATCTATAAGGCATTTACAAAATAAGTCTTCAACAGAGACCTTGAAACCTTTCTGACTCAGAGACTCTTTGTATTGAAGTAAGTTGGTCACATCACAAGAGGCATGGTGTGTTAATTGGGCTGCTTCATCAAGGCTACGCCTCATATTAACAGCGATCATACCTCTTACCCCTCTTAAAGGGATAACTTGATCACCCATTATTAATCTCCTGATACCAACCCAATAATGTCGCCTTTATTTACGGTTTCATCGGGTTTTTTGATGATTGTTACTTGGCCTGTGGCTGGTGAAAAAATCTCATATTGAATTTTTTGTACCATTACCTCAGCGACAACTTCACCTTTTTCAATATCGCCACCGTTACTCACAAACCAGGTTGTAATAACGCCTTCCTCATCTTCTTCCCAAAGGTCATTTGCTATTTTTATTTCCATATTCATTGTTACTTGTTCTCCATTTTCCCGTAGGCGGTGACGATTTTTTCTGCGTTAGGTAGTGCCCACTGTTCCATTGGTCTTGAAAAAGGAATGGGAATATCTGGGTATGCGATTCGTTGAGGGGGAGATTTAAGTTTGATTCCACTTTCCACTACTGAAGCGATGATTTCTCCAGACATTCCGTAACTGTGATAATCTTCATCGACGACGATGAGCCGGCCGGTTTTGGATACGGAGTTGAGAACAGTCTCCCTATCTAGGGGAACAAGTGATCGTAAATCAACGACTTCTGCATTGACGCCAATTTTAGCGAGTTGCTCAGCGGCTTTTAGACCATGGTGAACACCAGACGTAATACCAACAATGGTGACATCAGTCCCTTCCTTCACTACATTGGCTTTGCCTATTTCAACAATGTATTGTTCCTCTGGAACATGAACAACAGAATCAGGCTCCGTACCTAACCATCCCATTCCTTGCAGCGCTTTATGAAACATAAACACAACGGGGTTTTGGTCTCTAATGGCGGCGAGCATGAGCCCCTTAGCATCATAAGCATTAGAGGGGGCCACCACTTTCATGCCGGGTAAATGAGCGAAGGTACCGTGTAAACACTGCGAGTGCTGGCCTGCATCACTGTAGCCGCCACCCGTAGATGTCATTAGCACCATAGGGACGGGGATATTGCCTCCCGAGAAATAGGTGTTTTTAGCCATTAAATTGTAAATAGCGTCCATACAGACACCAAAAAAATCGACAAACATAAGCTCAACGATGGGTCTCATCCCATCCGATGCAGCCCCAACTGCTGCACCAATAAAAGCGGTCTCGGAGATTGGTGTATCCCGTATGCGCTTTGAGCCGAACTCTTCATGTAAACCGCGTGTATTGCCGAATACACCTCCTAACTGACCGATATCCTCACCCATTACAAATACGCGATCATCAGTTCTCATTTCCTGAGCGACGGCCTCTGCCATTGCTCGTGCGATAGTGAGTTTTCTTTCTTTAACTTTTGTCTGACTCATCTTCCTAGTTCCTTTAAGAATGATTTCTAAACAAATACTTTCTCTAAAGCTTCTTCTGGGGCCGGATACTCGCTGTCCCGAGCAAATTGAATTGCCTCATCAACCTGAAGACGAGTTTTTTCAACTAATGCGATGTCTTCACTTTCGGTCCAGTTAAACAGTTCAGTTAACTGGGATTTCATTCTGTTAATTGGATCTTTGTTGAACAAAGCCTCTTTCTCACCATCGGGTCTATAACCTTCTGCATCTCCCATAAAATGGCCGGCAAGACGGTAAGTTTCGATCTCGATCAATGAAGGGCCGCCTCCATCGCGTGCGTTCTGAATTGCGCGACCAGCAGCGGAGAAAATGGCGTTTGGATCATTATTGGACACGTGATAACCGGGCATATCGTATGCAGCAGCACGAACGTCATTTTTTATCACTGCAGTGGAGTCAGCTTTTGAAACTGATATTCCCCAGGCGTTGTCTTCGATGACAAAGACAACAGGTAACTTCCAAATTGATGCTAGATTTAACGCTTCGTGGAAGGCTCCTTGATTGACAGCACCTTCGCCAATAAAGGAAACAGCGACACCGGGTCTACCAGAAAGCTGTCGTGAGAGTGCAGCACCTACAGCAGGGCCCATGCCTTCGGCGATAATTCCTGAGCAGGAAAAATTGACCTCGGCATCAAAGATGTGCATATGGCCGCCTCTGCCTCCACTAAGGCCGGTTTTCTTACCAAAGATTTCTGCAGCCATTTTTTTAAGATCGACCCCCTTGGATATTGCAACGTGATGAGGTCTATGTGTTGATGTGACAACATCTTGATCTGTCAAATGGGCGCACACACCAACAGCACAAGGTTCTTGGCCATTTGATAGGTGCATTTCTCCTGGAATTGGACCGTTTGCCATATTGAATGCCGGAGATTTGCCTTCCATGTATATTTTTTCAATACACTCCTCAAAGTAACGGCTGATGAGCATGTGCTCATACATCCACAATTGTTGTTCTTTATTTGGCTTCATTTTATTTCTCCATTAGTGACTATTAATATTTTTGTTTCCATCTCAGGCCTTAAATGAAACCTGCTGTTAGCAAATAGCAAGACTTAAGCCAATTTTTATATGTCTGAAATATATGGATTTCTTAAATATTCTTGGCCTGATAAATAAATATTGAGACAGGAGGATGCGACAGTGTGGCGCAACAGGTGCGACGCTATGATTCATATTAAAAATTGATTATCAATACTGAGATTATGTAATTGCTTTGTTAATGTGTTCTTGATAAATAACTCTGATTTGCTATCTAGTTAACGAGCTAAATGGATTAAGCTGAAAACAAAAGGATGGGTATATGAGAAGTTATCCAAGGCAAGCTAATGCAAGTTCTCAACGTGATTTAGTGCGCGATATTACTCCAGGTGTTTCCGATATTAAAACGTCATGGCACCGATGTGATCAGGTGCATCATCTTGATTGTTATGAACTTCCTTCTATCGATAGGGTTAGCGAATTAGAACTTAAAGAAGAGAAAGAACGCATAAACGAATATCTCATCGATGCGATGCCACTACTCGATAAACTGCGCTTAACTGCTCAAAATTCTGGTTATTGTGTACTAGTTACAAATAACAAGGGAGTAGTAGTAGAAAGGTATTTAGATTCTAACGTGGCAAAGGAACTTGGTGATGAGCGACTGGGTAATGGCTCCGTATGGTCAGAGTCTGTTGCGGGTACAAATGGGGTGGGAACGTGTTTAGAAACTGGACGTCCTATTACTGTATTTGCAGGAGACCATTTTTCTAACTCGTTTAGGCATCTCACGTGCTCTGCTGCCCCGCTAATTGGCCCGGATGGAAAGATATTCGGTGTTTTAGACGTTTCAGCATTTGCGAAAGGCAATAAACGGCTGCAAGGGTTTGCGTTGAACACAGTATGTGAAACAGCAAACAAAGTGGAAACCTTACTATTCAAAAAGAAATACTCATCTGAGTATCTGATTTTTTCTTTGTTGTCTGAGCAATCAAGAAGTTGTACTGAGAGCACTTCTCTAGTCGCAGTAAATTATGAAGGTATTGTGTGTGCGGCAACGACTTCTGCGTTATCAATATTTAATGTCAATCAAGAGCATAAAATTATTGGTTTTTCAATTAGTTCATTATTTGGGATTGAGATTAATGAGGTTTTGTCTGGAAATGTTAAACCAGTAAGGTGTCATGGCTCCCCAAGTGGTTATGGATTGTGGTTAGCTAACTTATCACCAACGGACGAGAGTAAGGCTAGAAAGACGAAAAGAAAGCCACTATCAATTGATAGTTCAAAGATAAACTCTGAGTTGATGAAGTGTGCGGGTAAAGATGAAAAGTTAGTACAAAAAGCCTCTATCTGTTTAAAAACCATTAATCGTAAAATCAACATTCTCCTGCAAGGTGAAACTGGTACGGGGAAAGAGGTGTGGGCTAAAGCAATCCATAAAAGCAGTGACAGAAAAGATAAGCCATTTATCACCCTTAACTGTGCTTCGATACCAGAGTCTCTCATTGAAAGTGAACTGTTTGGCTATACCTCAGGAACTTTCACTGGTGGATTGAAGGGTGGGAAAGTTGGGAAAATTCTGGCTAGTGATGGAGGAACTCTTTTTCTCGATGAAATAGGAGATATGCCAATAGCGCTTCAAGCCAGGTTACTGAGGGTAATCGCAGAAAGTGAGATAACCCCGTTAGGGCAAAACGAACCAGTACAAGTCAATCTTCACGTTATTTGTGCGACCCATAGAGACCTTAAAGAGCTGATCTCAAAAGGAGAGTTTAGAGAAGACCTTTACTATCGAATAAGTGGGGTGAATATAGAGTTACCTGCTTTTAGAGAACGGGGCGATAAAACAGAGATCATCAATTCACTGGTGGAAAAGATACAAATAAGTGATGGCTTTACGCAAAAATTTGCGTTGAGTCAACCAGTGATAAGAAGGCTATGTGATTATCATTGGCCGGGTAACATACGTCAGCTAAAAAGTGCTCTTCAATATGCGATGTGCGTGTGTGAAGGCAGTGAAATTGACATAGCTGACCTCCCCGAAGAGTTATTACTCCAACAAGAAGCTAAAAATTCCATATTACCTCCTGAGTTATCACCTAGTGTGGGATGCTCAAATTTGTCCTCAAGAGAGCTCTCCGAAGCTAATAAAATAATAGAAACTTTGACAGAAAATAGATGGATTGTTACGCGTGCGGCTAGAGCATTAAATATAAGTCGTTCAACATTACATCGAAAATTAAAAAAGTATAACCTCTTGGTTGACGAGTAGCGTGATAGAAATGAATAGCCTGATAACTTACAGCTAGGTTGTGTTTTCTAGTCTATCATGCACTCTTTGTATACATTGTTGAATTATATGACGTGCTGCTATTAGTACGTTATATAAATTCCCAATAAAATCACTTGAAATATAGTTAAAAAATCAAATTTTTATTATCCTGCATATTCATTCTTATTATTATTTTCACGCCAATTTAACTCTAGTAAGGTCTGCTATAATGTAAATGTTATTTTTAAATGTGCTTACCTGAAGAATAACCGCATTCAAAAAAACACTAGATGCCTTATTTTAATCGTAAAGAAGTTTTTGATACGCCGTGTAGCAATGCGTGAGACACTGTGTGTCAATTCGTCTTGAGAAATATGTATGACTCATCCTTAATATGCTTATTAAAGTATATACATTTCAGTATAACGTCTTGTTTTTCGTGATAAAAACAACTCTAAATGTAGAGTGAGGAAGTGGCACTGAGTTTGGCATACTTATTGCCGTTTAATATTTTGACTTAGGTCAATATATGCCATTTATTTTGAAAGGATACATTGATATGAAAACTAAACGGATAACTAAACATTCATTCTCTTTTATTGGTGTGCTATTAGCATTGATTATGTCTATTCCTAGCCAAGCGGCTATTCCGGGTATGCGAGGCTCTCAACACCTCGGTTTTACCGTACCTAATGCGCAGGAAGCCGTGGACTTTTTCGTCGATATTATTGGCTGTGAGGCTTTTTACACTATCGGTCCTTTTGGCCCTTTCGATGATGATTGGATGACAGAGAATCTGAACGTACATAAAAAAGCTGTTATCGATATTGCACACCTTGTCCGTTGTGGTAACGGAGTTTCACTTGAGATTTTTGAATACACTTCGCCAGACCAGAAATCCGCAGGTCCAAAAAATAGCGATATTGGTGGCCACCATCTCGCCTTTTACGTGGACGATATGGATGCTGCGGTCGCCTATCTGGAGAGCAAGGGTGTAAAAATTCTTGCGAAACCCCACACGTTTACTGATACAGGTATGGAGGGGTTAACGTGGGTTTATTTTATGGCGCCTTGGGGGATGCAATTGGAAATTGTTAGTTACCCATATGGCCAGGGTTACGAGAAAACAACAAAAAGCAGAATGTGGGATCCTCGTTACTAATTAACCATTTATACAAAGCAGAGGTGATAATATCCCTCTGCTTTTTAAGGAAGGCCTATATGACAGCGATAGTACATAAAGGATTATATCTCACCTATAAATTTATAATTTCTGCCACCTTGATTCTGTTCTTTATGAATGCTCAAAATGCCTATGCTCACTTCACACATTTTGAACCTCGAGTTATTCATATTTCTGAGAAACAAGACGGTTTACAGATTCTATTAAGAATGCCGCTTCCTTTACTAATGTTAGATAAAAATTGGAGAGGTATGGACTCCCTTCAGAGTGTCCCCTTTACGTATCGGAGACAAACAGAAGAGGGTACGCAATACATTGTGGATGGAAGCGCAATAAAACAGCAATTTCCTGCGTTTAGTCAGTTGGTGACGGATAATTATGCACTCAAGCATGCTAGTCGACCAACGAATGCACTGAAAGTCACTCATGTTCACATCTTCAACAGTGACCGACGGAAACCATTTAGTTCGCTTCAGCTCGCAGAACAATCTTTCACTAGCGGTGACGTTGTGGTGGACGCGGATGTGAGCAACTTGTTCGAAAGTAGCATCGATATTCGTTTGTTTGTTCCCGCCGCAACCCTTGATGACAGCTATACGATAGATAGCGACTTGGGAACTCATCTAAACGCCATTGAAAAATTAGCGAATATCTTACAAGTACACTCTCTAGAAGGGACATCCAGCACGTACAGTTCAATCGGCGCATTGCATCTTCAATTTGAGCCTGAACGTGGACCCGTCGAAGCATTCATCTATCACCTGCGTAATGGTGTGCTGCATATTTTGATTGGCCTCGATCATGTGCTATTTGTACTTCTAATTGCACTTGCATCAACGAGTTGGATACAGACTCTGAAGCGTGCCACAGCATTTACTTTCGGACATTCTATCACTCTCGCGATGGGTCTTTATGGACTGGTACCGGTTGGTGGCTGGTTTATACCCGCTATAGAGATTTTGATAGCGCTCACAATTCTCTATGCGGCGATTGCGGTGTTATTAAAACGTCAAGAAGTCTTTGGTTACTTGGCAATCTACTTTGTTGGGCTTATTCATGGATTCGGCTTTTCTTTTGTTCTTAACGAATTAGTCGGCGAGGCTGGTGGATTAAGCATTTTGGATCTTTTTGCGTTCAACCTTGGAATCGAGCTAGGACAGTTGGTTATCTACGGGATATTTGCTGTTATGCTGCTCTTCAAGCGATGGGTCGGCCCGCTTCAACGATTGCAGTTTCCTAGGTGGGTGTCCTTGACTGCGATTCTTGTGTCTATATTTTGGGTTTCAGAGCGTAGTCTCTTGCTATTGGCGGAAGTAAAGTATCTGTAGACGGCCAGTGTTCGGTTTAGAAGGGACCGAGGATTTTAAAAAATACTCTATTACGTCCCTGATGGGCCGGTCAAAACACCTGCTTCTTCATTACAGTCTTTCAGCCAACTTGTCCTCTAAATTCGAGCACCTTAAAGTTGTTTGAGTAATTAGTTTCCTCAGATCTAAGAATGCACCGCACTCTCAGAGCAATGAGGTCGTGGAACGAA
>NZ_LASY01000062.1:0-47715 GCF_000973155.1 Grimontia sp. AD028
TATCTGCTCATCCTAGCTTGTTAAAATGCTCGATAACTGCGTTGAAAAATTTGATTGTAGAATAACTACTTATCGAAATTTTCCGCCTTGTTCTCGAGCATTTTTCCTGCGCTATTTCTGATCACCTACCTACTGTGATTGGTATTACTTTCAGGTTTCACCGAAACAAAGAAAGGGATGCAAATGCATCCCTTTTTCGTTCTAGTGGTTAAAGGTTCAGATTACTGGCAGCTTGCTGCGCCCAGTTCTTTCCAAACACCCCATTGGCCAGTTGTGCCAGGTTCTTCGTTGGTGGTCCACCACTTGGCAGAGTACTCAACACCTTTATGAGTCACAACGTCACCTGAGTTGTAAACGGTACCTTTCGCCCAAGCGTTAGGACAAGTCACGACAGGCTCATCTTTCGCGACGACAACCGATACGGTTGCAGAGTCGGTCAGTTTGCCATCTGATACGGTCACTGAGAATGTCAGAGTTGTATCTACTGAGTAGCTACCCGCAGTGAAAGTCAGTGAAGCGCCGTTTTGTGTTGCAGTCACACCCGCTGGAACATCCCAGGTATAAGTCAGTGCATCATTGTTTGCATCGCTTGAACCGCTAGCATCCACCAGAACCACATCACCTGCATTCGCTGTAGCTGGTGCTGTCAGCACTGCTACTGGAGCTTCGTTGACTGGATCAACAACTTTTGCTTTAGCAGTCACCACAACGGTATCGGTTGCGGTTGCGCCTTCATTGTCTGTTACAGTCAGTGAGAACACGAACTGGGTATCAGTAGTCACGGCTGGGATATCCGCAGATGCGGTTGCGGTGCTTGCGCCAGTCAGTGCAACTGAAGGGCCTGAAGTTTGTTTCCAGCTGTACGAAACAACTTGTCCGTCAGTATCTTTCGACGCTGAGCCATCAAGTGCTACAGTACCCGCTGCGTTAACGGTAACATCGGCGCCAGCATTGGCGACAGGTGCTTTGTTAACAGGGTCAACAGGGCCACCTTTAAGTGACTCTTGCATTGCGTTCAGGATATCACCGTTGTCTGCATCGATTTCCCAAGCAAACAGACCCGCGAAGTTGTTTTGGCGAACGTAGGCACCTTTAGCCATCACAGAGCGCTTGTTGTCGTAAGTGACAAGATCACCGTTTGATGGATCCCAGGCCCAAGGTGCTTCAGCTTGTTCATCATAACCAAGAACAACACCAGCTTTGTTCTCGTAGTCAGTCACGATATCTTTGTAATCGATAACGCCCGCTTCCCAAGAGCCCGCAATTTTGCCGTTACCTACACCCGTCATTGGGTTAGTTGGATCTGACATGCTTGCTTCAGTTACACCTGTCCAGCCACGGCCGTACATCGCTGCACCAATAACCAGTTTTTCAGGTGGAACGCCTTTTTCAAGCAGCAGATTTACGCCGTTTTTCGTAGTGTAAGCAGGGCCTTTACGTGGTTTACCTTCTGCATCGACACCTTTACCTGCACACTCGTCAGCGGACATATGGCTGCCACAATCCAGTGCTGCTTGGTGACCTACAACGTTGTTCCAACCACCGTAGTAGTCGTAAGTCATGGCGAAGATGTAATCCATGTAAGGAACAGCATCCACATAGTTAACATTGGCAATCTTGTCGTAGCCAACGCCAACTGCTGAAGTCAGTTCGTACGTGCGGCCAGTTTCAGCAGAAAGCTCATCCAGCATTGCACGTAGTTCTTGCATCAGCACCGCGTAAGCGTCGCCATCTTTCGCAGGATCGCCGAGGTTCGGGTTAGCGCCCAGACCGCCTGGGTATTCCCAGTCAATGTCTACGCCGTCATAGAATTTCCAGGTTTGCAGGAATTTCTTCACCGAAGCCACAAACTTGTCGCGCTTAGCTTTATCGCCAAACTCGTAGAATGGGTCAGACAGTGTCCAGCCGCCGATAGAAGGTAGGATCTTCAGATCAGGGTAACGCTGTTTTAGCGCCATGATCTGACCATAGGTGCCTTTGTAAGAAGAAGAGTAGCTCTGGCCTGATTGCGGGTGAGGCATTTGAACTGCCGCCCAAGGGTCGTGAATAACGACTTCGTAATCTGGTAAGCCAGCACATGCGCGGTTCAATGCAGCCAGCGGGCCATCATCAAGAGAAGGGTTGTTACCACAAATTGGCACGAAGCCATAAATGATGTGAGTCAGATTTTGCGCTGGAATTTTGTCTACTGGGAATTTGCGACCGTAAACGCCCCACTCAACAAAGTATGCACCAACAACAGTGTTTGCTGGTGTGGTGTAGTTACCATTGTTAGGGTCAACGTTCATTGGCAGTGGATCAAGGTGGCTGCCATCTGTGTCTGCAACAACAATCTGCTTCGGTGCACTTTGGGTACAAGCTTGCGCTGCACCAGTGCCGCTACACAGCTCTACTACCATGTCATATTTGCCGCCTTTAGCAACCTGCACAATGGCAGATTCTTTCTGGCTGGCAGATGGAGTGACTGACGCTTCATGTGCCACTTGGCCGTTAAGGAGTACTCGCCAAGTATCACCTGGTTCACCGGACCAACGATCCCATGAAACCGGTACTTCTGCGTAAGGTTTTACAGTCACTAAATCTTTATAAGCAGTCGCCGCATCGTTGACTTCGATAATCGCAAAGTTTGTTTCACCCCAAGCGATAATGGGTGCGCCAGGTGCCGCCATGACTGGCGCCGCAGTCGCACTGGCAATTGAGGCAGCGAGCAGCCCCTTCAGAAAAGCCTGTTTGTTCATCTTAATATCCCTCGAAAATTTATTGCGAGAATTATCTATTCATCGCATCAATATGAGCCAATCTGCGCTGACTCTGTCCTGATACTTGGTAAGAAACAGATTTAAAGCAAAATCAGAGGGTAAGGAATTAGAGGTGTAGAAGAGAAAAAAGTAACGAGCTCGTTACATTGCGGGTTGTTTTTGAACAGGTCATCACAAAAATCGCCCACTTTATCGTCTTGGCGAATTAAGTTTGCAGGAAAAAAATAACCTCTCAGTAGAGAGGTTATTCATTTACATAATGAACTGTGTATCAACGGGTGCCTTTTGCTTTTTCTTCGTTTGCCTGCTTTTTGGCAGAAGGAATAAAGCCATGTCGGACGCGAGAGCACAGAGGTCTAGATTGGGAACCGGCAGGTCTCATTTTCGTGATCGTCTCTTTGTTTAATTGTTGATTAATTCTGGTTGTTGCACCTCAGTGCCGATAAAACAAACTTTCATTACATCGGTACAGAGACATAGTGCGCAATATTTAAGACTTTCACAATTCAATCTGTGTCACATCTCAAATTAGAACGAATAAATTCTAACCAGCATTTTTTTTATTACCGTACGTTATTAAAACATCATAATTTGTAGTGTTTTTCGGTACCTACGTGCTCGCATTCTCATTGTTTCAAATGTGGAGCGGGGGAGTGAATAGGCTTTGCTACACTTTTATGGCTAGACCAGAGCACATGTCGTGTTTCTGGCCTCACAAATGTGCACCGCAGTAAGTGTGTCATAGTGGAATCAATCAGGAGGATCACAATGGGACATAGACGTATCAGCAACAAAAAGATGAAGCAGATGCTGCAGGAAGTTCTGCCGGATGATGTTCACCAGGATAAGACTGGGACTCTCGTTGAGGGCAAAGAACAGAAAAGTGCTAATCAGGATCCTCTTCAAACGCAAGATCAGCAAAAATAGCCAATTCCCCCACTCACAAGGTCAACAGACCGCAATAAGCCAGTTGATTGCAGCTGGCTTTTTTATTCCCTTCGCGAATGTGCGACACACTCCCCGGCAACTTTGTCCAATATTTACCCAATAACAACTTATGTTATGTGGCGAAAATAGTTCAAAAACTTTTAAAATCAATGGCTTAAGCTTAATTCTCTGTAAGTCGTTGATCTTTGTTGCTGAAGATTTCGTCGCTGAATTGGTGGTTTTATTCAGGAATATTGAATTTTTAATCGATTGATTGTTTTTTAAACAGGCTTTAATAACGTTTTTTGTTGCAAAAGATACCGATAACACCAGATGTTAATGCTTAATTAATGTGCTTATTAGGGTATTTCTACAATATTTCACTTATATTGCATCTGAAGGTGAAGCATATGTTCAATGCAGTGCATTGAAATAGTGATAGATGCTAATAATGCTCTCAATGTTGGATATATGTGACTTTTTTTGTCGTTTTTGTGGCAAATTGCTTTGATGCTTGGTAATGTTCCAAACAATTCTCCGTAAAACACCCAATATTTGTGGCGGTAAGCAGCTTAATTCGCTGCCCGTTTTATGACAAAGGGGCGGAGAGTGTCATGGATGCAACTGAAGGATAAATTGGAGTATCTGCATGTATAAGAACAAAATCACTCAGGCGCTACTACTTGGCGCAGGTATGGCGGTAGCCGTTACCTCTTTCACGGCAACAGCAGCAGAAGTACCTGCTGGTGTGAAACTGGCTCCGAAGCAAGAGCTCGTTCGTGGTAACGGTACTGAAGTGGCGTCTTTGGACCCACATAAAGTAGAAGGTGTGCCTGAGGCCCATGTATTGCGTGACCTGATGGAAGGTCTGGTTATTCAGGATGCAGTGGGTACCACTATCCCGGGTGCAGCGGAGTCTTGGAGCACTGAAGATAACCAAACTTTCACTTTTAAGATCCGCGAAGACGCTAAGTGGTCAAATGGTGACCCGGTAACCGCACAAGATTTTGAATACAGCTTTAAACGTGCAGCCGATCCAGCAACCGCTTCCCCATACGCTTGGTACATTGAATATACCAAGATGAAGAATGCGAAAGACGTTATTGCCGGGAAGAAACCAGCAAGCGAGCTGGCTGTTAAAGCTATTGATGACCGCACACTGGTCATTGAAACTGAAGTTCCGCTGCCATATTTCGTGAAGATGATGGCGCACACCACCATGTACCCTGTACACAAAGCAACGGTTGAAAAACACGGTGATTCTTGGACCAAACCAGGAAACTTTGTGGGTAACGGTGCTTTTGTATTGTCTGACTGGGTAGTGAACGAAAAAATTGTTCTCGAGCGCAATGCTAACTACTGGGATAACAAAGATACCGTTATCGATCAGGTAACCTTCCTGCCAATCGAAAACCAGAATGCGGAAATGAACCGCTTCCTTTCTGGCGAAATCGATATCACTTATGAAGTGCCTAACGAACAGTTCCGCCGTCTGGCTAAGCAATACCCAGACAATGTAGTGGTTTCACCTAACCTGTGTACTTACTACTACGGTTTCAATACTCAGAAAGCACCATTCGATGATGTGCGTGTTCGTAAAGCGCTTTCTTACACTATCGACCGCGACATCGTCACTAAAGCGATTCTGGGTCAAGGCCAAAAGCCTGCTTACGCACTGACTCATAGCGGTATTACTGGCTTCGCACCAGAAGCACCAGAATACGCGAAGATGACGCAGAAAGAGCGCATCGCAGAAGCGAAGAAACTGCTGGAAGAAGCAGGCTTCGGTCCTGGTCAGCCTCTGGACTTCACTCTGCTGTATAACACCAGCGAAAACCACAAGAAGATTGCCGTTGCAATCCAGTCTATGTGGAAAAAATCTCTGGGTAACTTCGTGAATGTCACGCTGGAAAACCAAGAGTGGAAAACCTACCTGGACAACAGTAAGCAGGGCAACTTTGATGTACGTCGTGCAGGCTGGTGTGCGGACTACAACGAAGCATCTACCTTCTTGGCTATCGCGATGACTGAGAATGGCTCGAATGACCAGAAGTACTCAAGCGATGTCTTCGATAAAGCAATGAACGACGCGGTTAAAGTAGCGAAAACTGAAGCTGAGCGTAATAACTTCTACGCGATTGCTGAAGCGCAACTGGCGCAAGACATGCCAATCGCGCCTATCTACCAGTACGTACAACCTCGCTTGGTTGGCACGCACGTAGGTGGCTACCCAGACCAAAACCCGCAAGACAATATCTACTCGAAAGATATGTTCATCATCGCAGAATAATAATAGCGTTACTCCATGCGCCTGTTGCCTCGCTGCAGGCGCATGTTTTTTCGAACATAAGTAGGATGCTTTATGTTTAGATTGATTTTTACTCGTACACTGGAAGCGATACCAACCCTCTTGGTATTGATTACGATTTCCTTTTTCTTAATGCGTTTTGCGCCCGGAAATCCCTTTTCTTCAGAAAAAACATTGCCACAAGAGGTAATGCAAAACATCAACGCCAAATATGGTTTGGATAAGCCATTATTTGAGCAATACACCACCTATCTTGGCAACGTGGTACTGCGCGGTGACTTCGGTCCTTCTTTTAAATACAAAGACTATACCGTCAACGAACTGATCGCCTCTGCACTGCCTGTTTCTGCAAAAGTAGGTTTTTATGCATTTATCGTGACCGTCATTATCGGGGTCATTGTCGGCACCATTGCCGCGTTACGGCAAAACAGTTGGGTGGACTACCTCATCATGTCCACGTCGATGTTTGGGGTTGTATTGCCGTCTTTCGTTCTTGCCCCGGTATTGATCTATATCTTTTCCATCGGTCTGGGCTGGCTCCCAGCGGGTGGTTGGAATGGCGGTGCAATCCAGTACATGATTCTGCCGATTGTTGCCATGTCATTCCTGTATATCGCTACATTTGCCCGTATTACACGTGGCAGCATGATTGAAACCCTGAACAGTAACTTTATCCGAACCGCGAAAGCGAAAGGCCTGAGTATGCGATACATCGTTATCAAGCACGCTCTGCGTCCAGCGCTGCTGCCTGTGGTCTCGTACATGGGGCCGGCGTTCGTGGGCATCATTACCGGCTCGGTGGTCATTGAAACCATCTTTGGCCTGCCGGGTATCGGAAAGCTGTTCGTTAACGCAGCCTTCAACCGGGACTATTCATTGGTTCTGGGTGTCACCATTTTGATTGGTGCGCTGTTTATTATCTTCAACGCCATCGTCGATATTCTTCTGGCGTGGCTGGATCCGAAGATTCGTTATTGAGGTTTGAATCATGATTTTAAAAAGAGAAGAAAATAACGAAGCTATCGAAAATTTCTCGGCGAAGCTGGAAGTAGAAGGTCGAAGCCTTTGGCAAGATGCGCGTATCCGTTTTATGCGTAACAAAGCCGCAATGACCAGTCTTTTCATTCTGGTGTGTATCACTGCATGGGTATTGATCGGTCCAATGTTCGCGACTTATGCGTTTGATGATACCGATTGGTATGCGATGCACGCTGCACCGTCTTTCGGCGAAGAAGGCCATATTTTTGGTACTGACGCGCTGGGTCGTGACATCTATGTCCGTACTCTGGTTGGTGGTCAAATCTCACTGATGGTAGGTCTGATGGGCGCCTTGGTGGCGGTTGTAATTGGTACCATTTACGGTGCAACGTCCGGGTATATTGGCGGCCGAACTGACCGCGTGATGATGCGTATTCTGGAAATTCTGAATGCGATTCCATTCATGTTCCTGGTTATCGTATTGGTGACTTTCTTTGGCCGTAACATCTTCCTGATTTTCGTGGCTATCGGTGCTATTGCCTGGCTGGATATGGCACGTATCGTACGTGGCCAGACACTCAGCTTGCGTAACAAGGAATTTATCGAAGCGGCACATGTGTGTGGTGTTAGCACCAAGAATATTATCCTCCGTCATATCGTACCGAACGTGCTGGGTATCGTAGCGGTTTACTCAACTCTGCTCATCCCAACCATGATTCTGATTGAGTCATTCCTGAGCTTCTTGGGCTTAGGTGTTCAAGAGCCAATGACGAGCTGGGGCGCGCTGCTGCAAGAAGGTTCCCAAACCATGGAACTGGCAATCTGGCAGTTGGCTTTCCCAACGCTGTTTATGGTCACTACACTGCTTTGCTTTAACTATGTGGGTGATGGTTTGCGTGACGCGCTGGATCCGAAGGATCGATAAGGAGGAAGTATGAGCCTGTTAGATGTAAAAGATCTGCGCGTAGAGTTTAAAACCCAGGATGGGTCTGTCACCGCAGTTAATGACCTGAACTTCTCACTCGACCGTGGCGAAACGCTGGGCATCGTAGGTGAGTCGGGTTCAGGTAAAAGCCAGACCGTGTTCTCTATCATGGGTTTGCTGGCGAAAAACGGCGTTGTTTCCGGCAGCGCAAAATTTGAAGGCAACGAGATCCTGAACCTTCCTGAAAAGGAACTGAACAAAATCCGCGCGGAACAAATCGCGATGATTTTCCAGGATCCAATGACCTCATTGAACCCGTTTATGAAAGTCAGCGATCAGCTGATGGAAGTTCTCATGCTCCATAAAGGCATGGGGAAAGCGGAAGCATTCGAAGAGTCTGTTCGCATGCTGGAAGCCGTGAAAATTCCTGAAGCGCGCAAGCGTATTACCATGTACCCGCATGAATTCTCTGGCGGTATGCGCCAGCGTGTGATGATTGCGATGGCGCTACTGTGCCGACCAAAACTGCTGATTGCTGATGAACCAACCACTGCCCTTGATGTGACCGTACAGGCGCAGATCATGGAGCTGTTGAACGAGCTGAAATCTGAGTTCAATACTGCCATCATCATGATCACCCATGACCTGGGCGTAGTCGCCGGCTCTTGTGACAAAGTGCTGGTCATGTACGCGGGCCGTACCATGGAATACGGCAAGGTCGATGAAATATTCTACAAACCAAGCCACCCATACACAGAAGGGCTATTGAAGGCGATTCCACGTCTGGATACGGAAGGTGAAATTCTACCGACGATTCCGGGCAACCCGCCAAACCTTCTGAAACTGCCACCGGGCTGTCCGTATCAGGACCGCTGCCATCGCGTTGGTGACCGCTGTAAGAGCGAATCACCTATCCTGACGCCTTTTGCTGATGGACGCCTGCGCGCATGTTTTTCTGATCAGGAGGCTTGGTAATGGGTGCGATGGATAAAAAACTGCTATTGGATATTGAAGACCTGAAAGTGCACTTCAATATTGCGTCCAAGTCAGTATGGCCTTGGGCAAAGCCAACGGCATTGAAGGCCGTTGATGGCGTAGACATCAAGCTATATGAGGGTGAAACCTTAGGTGTCGTGGGCGAGTCTGGCTGTGGTAAATCCACCTTTGCCCGCGCTGTGATTGGCTTGGTGCAGGCGACGGAAGGTCAGGTTGTCTGGTTGGGACAGGATCTGACCAAGCTGGAAGGTAACGATCTGCGTGAGAAGCGCAAAGAAATCCAGATGATTTTCCAGGATCCTCTGGCATCTCTGAACCCACGTATGACTGTGGGTGACATCATCGCTGAGCCGCTGAAAACCTTCTATCCAGAACTGTCTAAGGACGAAGT
This sequence comes from Grimontia sp. AD028, assembly GCF_000973155.1. Taxonomy (NCBI): domain Bacteria; kingdom Pseudomonadati; phylum Pseudomonadota; class Gammaproteobacteria; order Vibrionales; family Vibrionaceae; genus Grimontia; species Grimontia sp. AD028. Next base: position 9,285 of record NZ_LASY01000062.1, read on the forward strand.
GAAACAGCAGGTACAGGCAATGATGACCCGTGTTGGTCTGCTGCCGAACGTGATTAACCGTTACCCGCACGAGTTCTCGGGCGGCCAGTGTCAGCGTATTGGTATTGCCCGTGCGCTTATCCTGAAACCTAAGCTGGTGATCTGTGATGAGCCGGTTTCTGCATTGGACGTTTCGATTCAGGCGCAGGTGGTGAACCTGTTGAAAGAGCTGCAAAAAGAAATGGGCCTGAGCCTGATCTTTATCGCGCACGATCTTTCAGTAGTGAAGCACATTTCTGATCGCGTTCTGGTGATGTATCTGGGTAACGCAGTGGAACTCGCGGAAGGCAAAGAGCTTTTCGACAACCCGCAACACCCGTATACCAAAGCCCTGATGTCTGCGGTTCCGGTACCGGATCCTGTGAAAGAGCGGAACAAAGAAATTCAACTGTTGGAAGGTGAGCTTCCTTCGCCGATGAACCCGCCTTCGGGTTGTGTATTCCGTACCCGTTGCCCTCAAGCGACAGACGCGTGTGCACAGACGAAACCAAGGCTGGCAGGGACGAATTTGCATTCTGTTTCCTGTCTGCAGGTTCATCTTTAACAGATACCTGATATGAAAAAGCCTTCCAAACGGAAGGCTTTTTTATTTCTATATTTCGGCGTATTAGGCTTGCGGGTACCACAATCCTTGATTGCAGAAATCAAGCAACAGTGCCAAAAGGGCAGGGTTGTTAGCGATTGCTCCCAAATCTTCGCCCGAGAAGTATTCCATATCACAGAAGACCTTCGCTGCCGCTTCACAACCTTCTGGCAGTTCAATGGTTTCGCCGTTGATGAAAACCAGTGAAGGATTGTTCTCATGGTACAACGCTTTAAGACCAGACACTTTTTCCAGATATAAACCGTCTTCCATAAACTGTTGAAGCTCATCAGATTGCCATGGTGGATCGGCTGGCATGATATCTAGCTCGTGGCGAGACTGACTGAGTTGCTCACCCATCCATCGCGCTTTGGCATCTTCATCGTTGATCAGCTTCATTAGCATGTCGTTCAGCGCATTGTATTCTGCCGTTGGGATCATGCCGTGCTCATCACGGGTTTGAATATTCGGATCGTAGAAGTGCTTGTCACCCAATTCGTTGGTTAGCACGAAATCTGCAAAGCCGTTAAGAAGCTCTTGTTTCTTCGGCGAGCGATAACCTACTGAATAGCTGAGTGACACTTCAATAGTATTGCCTTCGTGCGGGAAGCCCGGTGGAATATACAGGATGTCACCTGGCTCAAGGATCTCGTCGATAATCGGGTCGAAGCCTTCAATCTGGCGGAGGCCAGTATGGTGATTGGCATCTTTGTATTCGCCTTTATCACCGACACGCCAGCGACGCTTACCCATGCCCTGGCAGATAAACACGTCATATTGGTCAATGTGCGGACCCACGCCGCCTTCCGGCATAGACAGACAAACCATCACATCATCGAACAGCCAGTTCGGCAGACCGCGGAAAGGCTCTGACAACGCACGCGGCCCTGGATGCCAATGGTTGGCTGCCTGCACGATCAGCTGGGAATGCGTGTCTGGGAAGCTTTCAAAGCTTTCAAATGGCCCATGTTGAACTTCCCAGTTACCATCCAGATTGGATACAAAGCGGGAATCGATTTCTTCTTCCATCGCCAGACCCGCTACTTCATCCGGGCTGATAGGATCTTCAAAATCGATGAAACCGTTTTTAATCACAACAGGCTCTTTATGCCAGAAGCGGGTAAGGAAATCGTTCAGATCAAAATTTAACTGATACATAGTGGGATTGCTGTTTCTTGGGATTGGGGGCAATTATATACCCTTGGGTGTAGGAAGACAGACAAAATAAAAAGCCCGAATACTGGCGTATTCGGGCTTTCAGACTGAAGCGCTAAATTACAGCGCGTCAGTCAGCTTGATTGCATCACCGATGTAGTTTGCTGGGGTCATCTCTTTCAGACGCGCTTTTTCATGCTCTGGCAGATCAAGGCCGTCGATGAATGCACGCATACCTTCACCGTCTACACGTTTACCACGAGTCAGTTCTTTCAACTTCTCGTAAGGCTTCTCAATGCCGTAGCGACGCATCACGGTTTGTACCGGCTCAGCCAGTACTTCCCAGTTCTTGTCCAGCTCAGCTTCAAGTGCTTCACGGTTCACTTCCAGCTTGCTGATACCTTTCAGGGTAGAGGTGTAAGCGATGATCGCATAGCCTACGCCTACGCCCAGGTTACGCAGTACGGTTGAATCCGTCAGGTCACGCTGCCAGCGAGAAATTGGGAGTTTCTGCGCCAAGTGACCGAATACTGCGTTCGCCAGACCCAGGTTACCCTCTGAGTTTTCGAAGTCGATTGGGTTGACTTTGTGCGGCATGGTTGAAGAACCGATTTCGCCAGCAATCGTCTTCTGCTTGAAGTGACCCAGTGCGATATAACCCCATACGTCACGGTCAAAGTCGATCAGAATGGTGTTGAAACGTGCAATCGCATCGAACAGCTCTGCGATGTAATCATGCGGTTCGATTTGCGTGGTGTATGGGTTCCAGGTAACACCCAGAGATTCAGTGATGAACTCTTCGCTGAACTGGTGCCAGTCAACTTCTGGGTATGCAGACAGGTGCGCGTTGTAGTTACCTACGGCACCATTGATTTTACCCAAGATCTCTACGTTTTCGATTTGCTTGTATTGACGTTCCATACGGTACGCCACGTTCGCCATTTCTTTACCCATAGTAGATGGGGATGCTGGCTGGCCGTGGGTACGTGACAGAAGAGGAACATCGCGGTATTCAACAGCCAGTGCTTTAATCGCGTCAATCACGTTGCGGATTTCTGGCAGGATCACTTGCTCACGTGCTTCTTTCAGCATCAGGGCGTGAGAAGTGTTGTTGATGTCTTCTGAGGTACATGCAAAGTGAATGAACTCGTTAACCGCGTTCAACTCTGCATTGTCTGCAACTTTTTCTTTCAGGAAATACTCAACCGCTTTTACGTCGTGGTTGGTGGTACGCTCAATCTCTTTGATGCGCTGTGCATCTTCCTCGCTGAATTCTGCAGCGATTTTGTCGAGTAGTGCGTTTGCGTCTGCGCTGAATGCCGGTACTTCCTTGATGGCATCTGTTGCAGCCAGCTTCTGCAGCCAACGGACTTCTACGATAGTACGGTACTTCAGCAGACCAAATTCACTGAAGATAGAACGTAACGCAATCGTTTTCGTCCCGTAGCGGCCATCAACCGGTGAAACAGCTGTCAATGCTGACAGTTCCATGGGCTTTCTCCTGAATTAAATATTACGAATTTCTGGCTAGGATGATTTTGGCTTGCTCGATCATTTGCTTGCGGCCAAAGATAAGATGGCGACGTTTGCCACCTACCTGACGCCAAAGCACTGCGCCACGGATACCTGCAAGCAACAGGGCGCGTACTTTGTGTTGTACGCCAGTTTGTTGCAGTTGGGCAGGGTTACCGGTTACCTGAATACGTGGGCCTAGAGGGCTGATGGTGTCGAGGTAAATACTGGCAAGGTTGCTGATCATTTGATCATCGAGCAGTTCAAAGTGTTGAACCTGACGCTGGACAGTTTCGATACGATCCGAAAGTTGCGCAAGGCTGTCACGGCGACCGGACAGCTTGCGTTCCAACGCGAGGAGATTGATCAGATAACGGGTAAGCTCACTGCCACCCGGACTGTTATCTAATTCATTAATCAGTGTGTTCAAACCAATGGTGAGGTTTTCTTCATTGCCGAAAACCTCCAAAGTTGAAGACGGATTCGTGAGGATAATACTGTTCAAGCTGGCACTTAGAGCGTCGTAATCACAACTTCCCTTGCGTGCTATCTCCTGAACCAGTTTGACGGATTGACAGATACCTGCGAACGCGATGGTACGATCAAACAAAGTATTAGCCACAGATGAGTGCTCCTTAAATACGCTGTTCGATGATGCCGCCACCCAGGCAAACATCACCGCTATAGAATACCGCTGATTGACCAGGAGTCACCGCCGATTGCGGTTCATCAAAAATCACTTTGATCTGGTCACCATCAATGGGTTCGATGGTACATGATATGTCTTGCTGGCGGTATCGCGTTTTTACGGTGCACTTCAATGGTTCGGTAATCGTTTCACGATCTACCCAGTGTAGTTGGCCTGCCACCAAGCCTTTTGAGAATAGGCGAGGGTGGTCGTGACCTTGAGCAACAATAAGTACGTTGCGTTCAACGTCTTTATCAACCACATACCAAGGCGCTTCGTTGCCGTTGCCACCTTTTTGGCCACCGATGTGAAGACCTTTGCGTTGACCCAAAGTGTGGTACATCAGGCCCTGGTGTTCACCAATCTCGTCGCCATCAACGGTTTCAATGATACCTGGCTGCGCTGGCAGGTACTTCGACAGAAAGTCTGTGAACTTGCGCTCACCGATAAAGCAAATGCCAGTGGAATCCTTTTTCTTCGCGGTGATCAGATCTTGCTCTTCGGCAATGCGGCGAACTTCAGGCTTTTCCAAATCGCCAACCGGGAACAAGCTGCGCGCGACCTGATCGTGGCTCAGTGTGTATAGGAAGTAGCTTTGGTCTTTGTTGCTATCAAGACCACGAAGCATTTGTGCTTTTTCGCCTTCCTGAGTCGGGAAAGTGCGGCGCACGTAGTGACCCATCGCAATGTAGTCGGCTTCCAGCACTTCATCGGCGAACTCGAGGAAGGCTTTGAATTTAATTTCTTTGTTGCACAGGATATCCGGGTTCGGTGTGCGACCTGCTTTGTATTCGGTCAGGAAGTGCTCGAACACGTTGTCCCAGTACTCTGCGGCGAAGTTGATGGTGTGCAGGGTAATCCCCAGCTTGTCACACACGGCCTGTGCATCGGCCAGATCTTCCGCTGCCGAACAGTACTCGTCGTTATCATCTTCTTCCCAGTTTTTCATGAAAAGGCCTTCTACCTGATAGCCTTGTTGCTTCAGTAGGTAGGCGGACACTGAGGAGTCGACGCCGCCGGACATACCGACAATAACTTTTTTGCTGCTGTTATCTGACATGACGAAATTTCTAGCTCCAATAAAATCGGGGGCAGAGTTTAACAGAAACCTTTACGCGGTTACAGATGAGATGTGAGTCACAATTTAATTGCGTGCTGGTGGTGGCACTTCACGCCATTCACCGGGTTGCAAGTCATCGACGGTCCAGTTGCCCATTTTGTATCTCACCAGACGTAAGGTGGGGTGACCCACTGCAGCGGTCATTCGGCGAACCTGTCTGTTTCGGCCTTCTGTCAGCGTGATGGCTAGCCAGGTTGTCGGCACGGAAGGACGATGGCGAATAGGTGGATTGCGATCCCAAATAGCGGGTTCAGCCATGACTTCCACGCCAGCAGGGAGTGTCCAGCCGTCGTTAAGCTCCACACCATCACGAAGAGTCTTCAGCGATTCTTCGGAAGGCTCACCTTCTACCTGTACCCAGTAAGTTTTGGCGGACTTGGATTGTGGCTGGGTCAGGCGTGCCTGCAAAATGCCGTCGTTGGTTAACACCAACAAGCCTTCGCTATCTTTATCGAGGCGTCCAGCAGGATAAACGTCCTTCACTGGAATGAAGTCGGCCAAGGTCGAATCCCCCGGCTCGCCCGTGAACTGTGTCAGGGTGTTGAAAGGTTTATTGAATAGAATAACTTTCGTCGGCCCTTTCGGACGCGATGGTTTATCAGTGCGTCGGCGTGAAGTGCGTCGGAAATTCGGCTTTGAAGACGGCGGTTTAGTGCCTCTTTTAGGTGTGGTTTTAAACGTCATTAAGTCGTGTCAATCAGGTCTGGTAACAAATGAGACCTTGGTATTATACATGGAATTATGTGATTGGCGTGTTGCGGGAATTACAGTATTCTTTTGCCCGCATGTTATGCCCGTTGACCTTGGGTATGTACCAGACAGAACAATTAACTGACGTGCTACAGACTTAAAAGTGCGTCGAAGTGCGACAGAAAATTGTTCTGTTTGGTGAGCGCAAAATAACAAATGGACGCTAGGAGAATTAAATGGAAAGTAAAGTAGTCGTGCCAGCTGGTGAGAAAATTGCGGTAGAAAACGGCAAGCTGGTCGTTCCTAACAACCCAGTTATCCCTTACATCGAAGGTGATGGTATTGGTGTTGACGTTAGTCCTGCAATGCTCAAAGTTGTAGATGCGGCAGTAGAAAAAGCTTATGGCGGTGACCGTAAGATCTCCTGGATGGAAATCTACACTGGTGAGAAGTCGACTCAAGTCTACGGTGAAGACCAATGGCTGCCGACTGAAACACTGGATTTTATTCGTGAATACAAAGTTGCTATTAAAGGCCCTCTGACTACCCCTGTTGGCGGTGGTATCCGTTCTTTGAACGTTGCACTGCGTCAGGAACTGGATCTGTACATCTGTGCACGTCCAGTACGTTACTTCGATGGCGTGCCAAGCCCTCTGAAACAACCTGAACTGACTGACATGGTTATCTACCGTGAAAACTCGGAAGATATCTATGCGGGTGTTGAGTTTAAAGCTGGCACTGCAGAAGCAGACAAAGTCATCAAATTCCTTAAAGAAGAAATGGGTGCAACGAAAATCCGTTTCGACGAGGAGTGTGGTATTGGTATCAAGCCAGTATCTGAAGAAGGTACTAAGCGTCTGGTTCGTGCTGCTATCCAGTACACCATCGACAACGAGCGTGACTCGATGACTCTGGTGCACAAAGGTAACATCATGAAGTTTACCGAAGGTGCATTCAAAGACTGGGGTTACGAAGTAGCGAAAGAAGAATTCGGTGCTGAGCTGCTGGACGGCGGTCCATGGATGACTCTGAAAAACCCGAACACGGGCAAAGAGATCATCATCAAAGACGTTATCGCAGACGCATTCCTGCAGCAAATCCTGCTTCGCCCAGCGGAGTACGATGTGATTGCAACAATGAACCTGAACGGTGACTACGTATCAGATGCGCTTGCTGCACAAGTTGGTGGCATTGGTATTGCCCCTGGTGCAAACATCGGCGACGGCATTGCACTGTTCGAAGCAACTCACGGTACTGCACCTAAGTACGCAGGTCAGGACAAAGTGAACCCAGGTTCACTGATCCTGTCTGCTGAAATGATGCTGCGTCACATGGGTTGGACTGAAGCCGCTGACCTGATCATCAGCTCAATGGAAAAAGCGATCAGCAACAAGACTGTGACCTATGACTTTGAGCGTCTGATGGACGGCGCAACCCTGCGTAAGTGTTCTGAGTTCGCACAAGACATGATCGACCAAATGTAATTTGGCTCTCGATTGATTGAAAACCCGGCTTATGCCGGGTTTTTTGTTTTAGAGCGGGTTTAAATTGCTATCGACAGCGTGGACACGCAAGCCATCGGGGTCAATGTCGTCATCAACCAGCCAGGGTTCTAAGCATTCACGGTTTTGAGTGCAGGGGTCAGTGAGCGCTCGCAGAAAGGATGCTAAGTCGTTAATGTCGGTCGAACCGTAGAAGTAAGGTGATTTGAGTTTACTCAGGCCCATCGCCTGTTGGAAGAACATGGTCCAAAGTGCTTCATAGGTATTTGCTCTACGATCTGCCTGCTGAATATTGGGCTGTGGGCCATCGTAGGTGTACAGTACGCCGGAATAAAATGGGTCCATATGATGCCGGATGACTCCCTCCAGCGTATTGAAAGCGCCGCTGTGGCCGTAGGGAGAAGTCATTTCTACATTCAGCAATGAGGGAGTCCTGAAGGCATAAGCATCGCGGAAGAGTAAAGTTTCCCTATATCTGCCAAAGTCATGGGTACCCGTTTCACCATCTTCTTTACCACGGCCAATTTGTGGCATGGCGATATTGTGGAATCCTTCATCTGTCATTAAATCGCCTTGGTGGCATGATTGACAATCGAACCCACCTTCAAAGCGGCCAGCGAAGAACTTTAATGCCCCTCGTTTTTCTTGTAGGGATAAGGCGGCCTTGTCGCCTTTGATATATTGATACCATCTATTGTCTACAAAAGACTGGGAGCGCATGTATTCGCCCAGAACTTCGCGAATCGTCGCGCTGTTTATCACCTCTTCTAAAGGCGCATCCTGTTTGTTAAAAGTCTGCCGGAATAAGGTTGGCCATTGATTGATACTCAGTGGCTCAAGCTCTCCACGTAGCCTGGCAGCAATTAAGTCGCGGATTTCTTGATTGCTCTTGTCCTGTGCGAATGAAAAACCCCTCATTTCTTCGTGTGGTGTGATTGGAAAACCAGCTTGCGCATGGGAAAGATTGGCACCTGCATCACTGTCAGGATTACCTATTCCCGAGTCAGGCGTACTGATAGGGCCAATCGCCCCGTGCTGAAACGGCACAGGGAGAAGTGCTTCAACTCGCCCGTCATGAAATAGATGGCGGTCCCAGAACCCCAGATTGAAAGAGGTGGGCACATTACGCGGCATAGTGGGTCCACCATCATAATTCACAGCCGTTGAGCGATGCTGTCTACCTGGCCCCAGTAAGTCTGGGTTGACGGAGTCTACACCTATAGCTATCGATAAGGCATCTGCACCCCCGAGCGTGGGATGATGACAGCTAACGCAAGCTGTATCGAAGTTGCCGCTTTGGATTTTGCTAAAAAACAGCAGTTTCCCGAGCTGCGCTTTTGGTGTGTTAATGGAAGGGATGGTGCGATGCTCCCTAGGGTCGCCGGTCAGTGAGTATTGGGCGATCTTATTCGTCAGGGCATTGTCTACCCATTGTTCGCTCTGAAAGTCGATAAAGGAAGCATGGGTGATGGATGAAAAGAGTAAGATTAGGGTTAGTACAGTTGAATAGATTTTTGTCTTCATAGGTCCTCCAACAAACATCATGTTGTGCTCTTACGGCACTAGAATGACGCTATCTCAATGTACTCGTATATCTGCACAGCAATGAGTTCCACAGTTGGGAATAGTTTCAATTTTTCAGTGATTTAACAGTCATGTTATCGACTCTGAGGCATGAGGGCAGTCGAACGGGTGAAACCAGGTAGTGAAAGAGTTGGAGTATTGTAATAAAGGGAAGTAGGTGAGGGGCTCAGGGTATGATCAGCGCAAATAAAAAAGAGCGAACGTAACGTTCGCTCTTTCAATTCTCGACCTTCCGGCAGCGAAAAAGTTTATAGCAACACTATTATTTTAAAGCTTCGTTCTCGACAGGAACGATTTGGCTGGCGTGGTAACCTTTCGGACCTTCCTGTACCTCGTAGTTCACAGTCTGACCCGCTTTTAGCGTGCGGTAGCCGTCCATTTGTATTGTGGAGTAGTGCGCGAAAATATCGCCATCACCTTCGTCAGGGCAAATGAACCCAAACCCTTTAGCGTTGTTAAACCATTTAACTGTACCAGTTGCCATGCGAAACATCCCTCTTGCATTCAAATTGCATAACTATGAGTAAAACCAACCCGTGCAATCACGTTACTCAGAAGTAATTGATGCAGTATGTTTTTACTTCAATTCCCACTCTAGTAGAAAGATTTAGACAGTCAAGCCTGCTTGCCCCCATATAACAACATTTTAATAAAAATGGCTATTGTTCTGACAGAAGGATGATGGGGGTATCATTTTTGTAAACTGAGTTTCATTAATGAAACGAAAGTTTATTCGTTAAGAGGTTGATTGGTGGGCTTAATTTACAACTCCATCAACGAGAACCCTTCTTGTGGCTCAACGGGGTGGTCATACCAACAGGAATATTATGAGTAAAACTAGGGTGTTGCCAGTGGTATCACTCCTTGCGAATTAATATGTTAATACACCCATTATTCGATATTTCCAAACGCAATATGAAATCCCGAAACATTCATCTAGCAAATTAAGTTTTGATACTTCGAGACACCTTGATAAAAATGAGACCAAATAATTTTGAATTTTTATGTATGGAAAAGCTGACATTGCGATTTTGCTAAATGCCAGATATTGAAGTGAAATTGAGTGACTATGATGGCGGTCTGATAGTAGATAGGGGAGTGAGCGTGATTTATGTGGTGATTTGCAGGCGAAAATCAGCGCGCCGTAGCAATGAAACGGTTGCTGGAATACAATCTGTGGATTACGTTTTAAATAGTGGTAGAGATTCTTGTGTTAAATGTCTCAATCTATGATTCTGACGTATAAATAGTTGTTTTATAAGAAACACTTGAGCTACCTTAAAGATTGTAATCCCTTATGAGTAAAAAGTACGAATGGATAGTTCCGGATTCCGATGTAAAGGAAGCGGAAGAAACCAAGGTAAAACCGCCATCATTATACAAAGTGGTATTGAATAATGATGATTACACCCCCATGGAGTTTGTAGTGGAGGTGTTGCAGCGGTTCTTTTCTATGGATATAGAGAAAGCAACACAGCTGATGCTTACGGTGCATTACGAAGGTAAAGCTGTTTGTGGCGTATTCACTGCGGAAGTTGCCGAGATGAAAGTCGCACAAGTAATGATGCATGCGAAAGAACATCAACACCCACTGTTGTGCACAATGGAGAAGGCCTAAGTCGCAAACCCGGTTTTTCTCCGGCACACCATAATGTGGTATTTGAGGGAGGTGCCTTATGCTAAACAAAGAACTCGAAGCAAGCCTTAATGGGGCATTTGCAAGAGCACGTGAAAAACGTCATGAGTTCATGACAGTTGAACATCTGCTACTGGCGCTTCTGGAAAACGTCGCGGCCCGAGAAGCTTTACTCGCCTGCCGCGCGGATCTCGATGCTCTGCGTAAAGAGCTGGAAGCATTCATTGAACAAACCACTCCACTTATCCCTGTCGACGATGATAACCGTGAAACACAGCCAACCCTGAGTTTCCAGCGTGTGCTTCAACGTGCCGTTTTCCACGTGCAGTCTTCAGGTCGCAGCGAAGTTAGTGGTGCTAACGTACTGGTCGCGATTTTCAGCGAACAGGAATCGCATGCTGCTTACCTTCTCAAGAAAAATGACATCAGCCGTCTGGATGTCGTTAATTACATTTCACACGGTACAACCAAGTCTTCCAGCAGCGATGAAGAATTACCTGGTGCAGATTTGTCGTCGGATGAAGCTGCGGTTGAAGGTGGTGGTGAAGAACGTCTCGAGAACTTTGCTACAAACCTTAACCAGCTAGCCCGTGTGGGTGGTATCGATCCACTGATTGGCCGGGACAAAGAACTAGAGCGCACCATTCAGGTGCTATGTCGTCGCCGTAAGAATAACCCGTTGCTGGTGGGTGAAGCTGGCGTCGGTAAAACAGCCATTGCCGAAGGTCTTGCATGGCGTATCGTTGAAGGTCAGGTGCCGGAAATCATTCAGGACTGCGTGATCTATTCACTGGATATAGGCTCATTGCTTGCCGGTACAAAATACCGCGGTGATTTCGAAAAGCGCTTCAAGAGCATTTTGAAACAGCTAGAGAAAGAAGACCACGCGGTGCTTTTCATTGATGAAATCCACACCATCATCGGCGCCGGTGCAGCGTCCGGTGGTCAGGTCGATGCCGCCAACTTGATAAAACCACTGCTATCCAGCGGTAAGCTTCGTTGTATCGGTTCAACGACTTATCAGGAATACAGCAGCATCTTCGAAAAAGAGCGTGCGTTGGCGCGTCGTTTCCAGAAGATCGATGTGGTGGAACCATCATTGGATGACACGACTAAGATCTTGATGGGCCTGAAGCCTAAATACGAAGCTCACCACGAAGTTCGTTACACCAACAAAGCGATTCGTGCCGCGGTTGAGCTTTCTGCGAAATACATTAATGAGCGTCATCTGCCAGATAAAGCTATCGATGTGATTGATGAAGCGGGCGCACGTTGTCGTCTGGCTCCAGCCAGCAAGCGTAAGAAGACCGTGGGTGTGGGTGACATTGAGGCGATGATCGCCAAGATGGCGCGTATCCCAGAAAAATCGGTATCTTCTACTGACCGCGACGTGCTCCAGTCGCTTGAGCAGAAGCTTAAAATGCTGGTATTCGGACAGGATGATGCAATCAGCGCACTGTGCGAAGCGATCAAACTCAGTCGAGCGGGATTAGGCGCAGAGAATAAGCCAGTGGGCTCATTCCTTTTCGCAGGCCCTACTGGTGTTGGTAAGACAGAAGTGACGGTTCAGCTCGCCCGCGCTATGGGTATCGAACTTCAGCGCTTTGATATGTCTGAGTACATGGAGCGTCACACTGTCAGTCGTCTGATTGGTGCGCCTCCAGGTTACGTGGGCTACGATCAGGGCGGTTTGTTGACTGACGCTGTGATCAAGCATCCGCATTGTGTAGTGCTGCTGGATGAGATTGAAAAAGCTCACCCGGATGTCTTTAACCTTCTGCTGCAGGTAATGGATAACGGCACACTGACTGACAATAACGGTCGCAAAGCTGACTTCCGTAATGTGATTCTGGTAATGACGACCAATGCCGGTGTGACCGAAACGGTGCGCAAGTCTATAGGTCTGATCCAACAAGACCACAGCCATGATGCAATGTCGGAAATCAAGAAGGTATTCTCACCTGAATTCCGTAACCGTCTCGATAACATCATTTGGTTCAACCATCTTGATAAGAGCATTATTCTTCAGGTGGTGGATAAGTTTATCGTGGAGCTACAGGCTCAATTGGATGCCCGTGGCGTGTCACTGGAAGTCACAGACAAAGCCAAGCTTTGGCTGTCAGAGAAAGGCTATGACAAGTCGATGGGTGCGCGTCCTATGGCGCGGGTCATGCAGGATCATGTGAAGAAGAATCTGGCCAATGAACTACTGTTTGGCTGTTTGGTCAATGGCGGGACGGTTAAGGTTGGCGTGAAGAACGACAAACTCACGTTCAGCTTCAGCGATGAAATGGAACCAGCCTAAATAGAAAACCGGACGCATAATTGTCCGGTTTTTCAAAACGACAAAAACCCGGCATTGCCGGGTTTTTTGTATTCGCGAGACGTGAGGATTAGCGCGCGCGGAAGATGATGCGACCTTTAGACAGGTCGTAAGGCGTCATCTCAACGGTAACTTTGTCACCGGTCAGGATACGGATGTAGTTTTTGCGCATCTTACCAGAGATGTGAGCAGTGACTACGTGGCCGTTCTCTAGTTCTACGCGAAACATGGTGTTTGGCAGGGTATCCAGAACGGTACCTTGCATTTCAATTACGTCTTCTTTTGCCATTTAATCCTCTTGGGCTACCGATCAGCCAAATTTTGACCGGCAGATAATGCCTTGATTGATTGAGTCTGTAAAGTTTAGGGGCGGAATTTTACCCCTTTGCATCCGTACTGACCAGCAAAAATCAGCTATCGGTTAAGGTTTGGTCGCTTTTCTGCCGGTTGGCTTAAAGAAAACCGAGAGGTAGGCTCGCAAGGGACTGTTGTCTAAAACTGGTCGCCATCTATCCAACTTCCTGCCACATAACGCTGGTGAGGTTTGAACTTCTGTTTGTAGTTCATAGCACTGCAGGCATCGATTTGAAAACCTAAGTATAACCAGGGGATGTCGTTTGTCCGTGCCTGTTTGATTTGAGCAAGAACACACAGTGAACCCAGAGACCATGGGTGCTCCGGCTCAAAAAAGCTGTAAATGGCGCTATATCCATTCTCGAGAACATCCGTGACCGCAATGGCAATCAGCGTCCCATTCTCATAAAGATGCAGATACTTAGAGGTCTGCCAATCACTTTGTACAAATGAACTGAAATCCTGCTTGCTCGCTGGATACATGGAGCCATTTCTATGCCGGGTAGAGATATAGCGCTCGTATAGATCAAACCATTCTCTGTCCATCTTATCCTTAAGCTCAACGGTAAGGCGCTTCAGTTGGCTCAAATGACGTTTTTGGCTACGGGATGGTATGAATCCAAACGTATCAACGCGAAGGGAGTGACACGCTGTACAGGCGCGACAATAGGGGCGGTATATATTGTTTCCACTACGACGAAAACCACTTTGCACCAGAAACCCATAGCCGCGGTCAGTGTGAAGCTCTGGGTCAAGTACCACGGCAACAGATTCTTCCTGCTCTGCCAGATAGCTGCAGGAAGACGGTGCCATTACGCCGATACGTATTGATTGGCTAGCCATGATTGACGTGAATCCATTGCGAACGGAAGAGAGATGCATCGGTGATCTGGTGCTTCAGTTCACTGAGCAGCAGAGTGAAATCATGCCTCTGAACAGGTTTTGCGCCTAACGAAGCGAGGTGATCTGTCATCATCTGACAATCAATCAACTTCCCCCCGTGGTGCCGGAAATGTTCACAGAAATACCAAAGAGCAGTTTTTGATGCGTTGGTTTTCAGCGAGAACATGGATTCACCGCAGAAGAGTGAACCGACATTGACGCCGTACAACCCCCCAATCAACTCATCTTCCTGCCATACCTCGACACTATGAGCCGAACCAAGTTGGTGGAGACGGATATAAGCTTCGCGCATTTCAGGTGTAATCCACACCTGATTTTCGCCTCGGATTAGCGCGCAATGCTGAATGACCTGTTCAAACGCCCGGTTGATGGAAACCCGGTAGCCTTGTTTGCGCACATACTTTTTGAGGCTCCGGCTTGGCACAAAAGCGATGGGGTCAATCACTGCCCGTTCCGCTGGTGACCACCAGAGCAACGGTTCATCTTCACCAAACCAAGGGAAAATGCCTTTTGAATACGCTACACGCAATCGTTCTGGCGATAGATCTCCGCCAATAGCCAACAAGCCATCGGGTTCTTCCAGAGCCGATGAAACGGGCGGAAAAAAGTCGGGGTTGTTGTCATCCAATGGAGGCAGATAGATCGTCATGTATTTTCTTTCACTGTTAAAAAAGGGAGCAATGCTCCCTTTAGTTTAAACGTCTTACTGAATTCGTTGAAGCAGTTGGCTGTATCGACCGCCTGCTTCTTTCAGGGTTTGGTGAGAGCCCTGTTCGATAATTCGCCCTTCATCCATTAAACACACCTTGTCCATTTCGGTCAGTCCCACCAGACGGTGTGTAATAAACAAAACGGTTTTGTCTTTGGCATGGTTGAGCAGCAAAGACAGAATTTGTCGCTCTGTTTTCACATCCAAACCTTCCGTAGGCTCATCCAGCAGCAGGATAGGGGCGTCTCGCAGCAAGGCTCTTGCAATGCCAAGGCGACGCCTCTCACCACCGGATAGCTGGCGTCCGCCATCTCCCAGCCAAGTGTCTAAGCCCGGACCTTCCAGCAAAGCAGATAGACCCACTTGTTGGATTACGGATGTTAGCTCTTCATCCGAGGCGTTGGGCTTCGCCATGGAGAGGTTATGACGCACTGCGCCATTGAATACGTCAACGCGCTGGCTGACGACAGCAATTGAGCTTCTTAGAGCAGACTCACGCCAGGTATCCAAAGCGACACCATCAATACAGATGCTGCCTGATGATGGATCCCACGCGCGGGTGATCAACTGTAGCAGGGTGGATTTTCCGCAACCGGTACGGCCCAATAGTGCTACCTTTTCGCCGGCTTTCACGGACAGTGAAATACCATTCACCGCGGGTTGCTCGGCTCCGTGGTAAGAGAAGGTCACATCACTGAAAGTGATATCTCCTTTGGCTGTGTTGTTGTGGCCCATGGGATCAAACGGCGTTTCCGGCTCTGCCTCTATGATTTCGTTTAGACGCTTCGCTGATGTCATTGTCTGGCTCAGGTACTGGAATGCTCCGGCTACAGGCATCATCAATTCGAAGCTTGCCATTGTGGCAAATGCAACCATTGCGACATAAGGATTAGGCAGTTCGCCACCAATGCCATCAGCGGCCAACCAAAGCATAAACACCAGTGTCAGGCCATTGGCTGCCAGCAATACACCATTTGCCAAGCCTGTAATTCGCGCCATCTGTCTTTGTGATGACAAAAGACGTTGCTCTGCTTCTACTGCCGCGTCGCGATAACGATCAGCGGCGCCGAAGATTTGCAGTTCGGCATGACCCTGTAGCCAGTCGAGCAAAGAAATACGCAGTTGCGACTTGGATTGAGTGATTTCAATGCCATGTGACCTACCAAGGTGGTAGAACACCACAGGCAGCACCAACATCATCGACAGCAAGATGGCACCAAGCGTGAGACCGATAACTGGATCAAACCAATACAGGAAACCACTAATACTCAAAATGCCCAGCACTCCGACAATTAGCGGGCTGACCAGACGAAGATAAACATGGTCCATCGCATCCACATCCGCCACCAGACGATTAAGGATATCGGCGTCGCGTAGGTTTCCGACTTTACCTGGGATAAGTGGCGTCAGTTTCTCAAAGAAGAAGATGCGAAGGTCTGCCAGCAGCTTGAAGGTGGCATTGTGACTGACAACGCGCTCGCCCCAACGGCCAGCCGTTCTTGCGATAGAAAAACCGCGCACGCCTGCAGCTGGCAGCATGTAGTTGAAGTTTGCTGTTGCCAGCAGGCCTGCAACTGCAGACGCTGCGATGAACCAACCTGACAGGGTCAGCAAACCAATTGCAGCAGCCAGTGTCGCGAAAGACAGCAACATGCCAAGCGACAAGCCGAACCAGTGCTTTTTGTAGAGTTTCAGGAAAGGAATCAAATCACGCATCGAGATCGCTCCTGTCGACAGCCTGGATCATCTCGGCGAAGACCCCTTCATGTTTCAGTTGTTCAAAGGTGCCTTGTTGCACCAGTTTACCCAGCTGCATCACTAAAATGTTGTCACAACCGCCTAGTTGGTCGATGCGGTGACTCACCAACAAAGAGGTGGTGTCTTTGGTGGCATGGTCGAGGCTTTCCATGACTAAACGTTCGCTGGAAGCATCCAGGCTTGCTGTTGGTTCATCAAGCACCCAGAAGCGTCCTTCCTGAAGTAATGCTCTGGCAACCGCGATACGTTGCGCCTGACCGACGGACAACCCAGATGCACGATCACCGACTGAGTGTTCCAGACCCTTCTCGAGTCGCTGGATAAACTCGTCAGCATAAGCTGCTTTAGTTACACGTTGTATTTGCTCATCAGTTGCCATAGGAGCTGCAAGGCAAACATTGTCTTTCACTGAACCATGGAACAACTGCGGATTTTGGCCTACCCAGCTCACCTGCTTGCGCCAGTAAGCCAAATCGGCGTTCTTCAGTTCCAGACCGTTGATAGACAGGCTGCCACGATAAGGCAAAAATCCAAGGATTGCGTTAATCAGACTGGTTTTACCTGCGCCACTTTGGCCAACAAGCGCGACCTTTTGACCTTCCTGAATTTCAAAGCTGATAGGGCCGGCGAGAACAGCACAATCAGGGCTAAGAACTTCGAGATCGGTAGCCTTGATACAGATCGCTTCATCAGACACTTTCGCACTGCCTGATGCTTGATGTTCCGGTGTGGAGTCGAGGAAGTTAACGATGGATTCCGCAGCACCAATCGCCTGTGCTTTCGCGTGATAGAAAGTACCTAGATCACGCAGTGGTTGGTAAAACTCAGGTGCCAGTACAAGAACAAAAATACCAATGAAGAGGGTAATACCCATACCGTAATGGCCGAAGTTTAGTTCCCCAATGTAACTGAAACCGAAATACACCGCAGTGACCGCAATAGATAGCGCGGTGAAAAACTCCAGCACGGCGGACGAGAGGAATGCCAGTCGCAGCACTTCCATGGTGCGTTTGCGGAAGTCTTCTGAAGCGACGCGAAGGTGATTGCTTTCGGCTTCTGCCTGATCGAACAGGCGAATGGTAGAAAGGCCACGTAGGCGATCGTAGAAGTGACCGGAAAGTCGCTGTAGTGCTTTAAAATTGCGTCGATTGGCATCAGCTGCACCCATTCCCACCAAAGCCATGAAAAATGGTACGAGTGGTGCAGTCACCAGAAATATCAGACCCGCCGCCCAGTTCAAGGGGAATACGGCAATCAGAATGATAAAGGGAATCAGAACAGCAATGGCCATTTGTGGCAGGTAGCGGGCAAAAAAGTCCTGCATTTCCTCTACCTGTTCGAGTATCAAGCTTGCCCATGTGCCTGCTGGTCTGCCCTGAATCGTGGCAGGACCCAGTTCATGGAGCTTATCGAGGATCAGTTTGCGGATATGAAGACGCACGGATTCGCCTGCTCGGTAGCCGGCTTGCTCTTTACCCCAACTGCAGAGGGCACGAATACAGACAACGATACCGAGTGCGACAAAAGAGAGCCAAAGTTCGGATTTGTCGGCTTTCTCAATGATTAAGTCGTGGAGAATATTGGCGAGCAAAGCTGCTTGGGCAACAAGGAAAAGACCGGACAAGAACGCCAGTCCAATGGCTGCCATCAGCCAGGTTTTTCCAAGCTTGCTTTGCCCTTTGAGCCACTGGGCGAGCGAACGCTGTTTCTTTTTATCCATAGTACTTCGTTGGTATTTTTATGTGACCGATACGATTAAACCTAAAGGAGAGATCTCCGCGGTTTACATCGGTCTTTGGAAGGCTGAAATGGCAAAATGATAGGCCCGCATAATAACGGGCCTAACAGAAGTGGATTACTGGGTTTTAGCTTGTGCGTCTAGGAAACGCTCAGCGTCCAGTGCAGCCATACAGCCAGTACCGGCAGAAGTGATTGCCTGACGGTAGATGTGGTCCATTACGTCACCGGCTGCGAACACACCTTCTACGTTGGTTTGTGTCGCGTTGCCTTCAAGGCCTGATTGCACTTTGATGTAGCCGTTATGCATTTCAAGCTGGCCTTCGAAAATACCTGTATTAGGCTTGTGGCCGATAGCAACGAAGAGACCCATCACATCCAGCTCTTCAGTATTGTCAGACTGCGTGTCTTTAATACGAACGCCAGTCACACCCATGTCGTCGCCCAGTACTTCATCCAGAACACGGTCAGTGTGCAGAACGATGTTACCGTTTTCGACTTTATCCATCAGGCGGTTAACCAGAATTTTCTCCGCACGGAAGCTGTCACGACGGTGGATAAGGTGAACTTCTGAAGCGATGTTAGACAGGTAAAGTGCTTCTTCAACAGCCGTGTTACCACCACCAATGACTGCGACTTTTTGGTTGCGGTAGAAGAAGCCGTCACAGGTCGCACAAGCTGATACGCCGCGCCCTTTGAAGTTTTCCTCTGATTCCATGCCCAAGTACTGAGCAGATGCACCCGTTGCAATGATCAGTGCATCACAGGTGTATTCGCCATTGTCGCCTTTCAGGCGGAAAGGGCGCTGGGTCAGATCCGTTTCGTTGATGTGATCGAAGAGGATTTCAGTCTCAAACTTCTCAGCGTGCTCTTTCATGCGCTCCATCAGTGCTGGGCCAGTTAGACCTTCAGCGTCACCCGGCCAGTTCTCAACCTCTGTCGTGGTCGTTAGCTGACCGCCCTGTTGCAGACCAGTTACCATCACTGGGTTCAGGTTAGCGCGCGCCGCGTAAACTGCAGCGGTGTAACCAGCAGGGCCAGAACCTAAGATAAGAAGGCTTGCATGCTTTACGTTGCTCATTATTTCTCCGGGTGGATTTAGTGTTATGCAATGGAACCGATTGTAGGGAAATTGTAGAGCTAAAGAAAGGGCACCATGCGGTGCCCTTTATCGAAAAATGTTATCTGTTATTACCCTTGAGTTAGGCCAGTGTTGCCTTTGCGTCGACGTATTCCAGATCAAATGCTTCCGCCACTTCACGGATGGTGACTTTGCCGTCGATGACATTCAGGCCATTCAGCAGGTTCTGATCAGAAAGCAGCGCGTCGCGATAACCCAAGTTTGCCAGCTTCACTATGTACGGAAGGGTGGCATTGTTCAGTGCAAATGTGGAAGTACGGGCTACTGCGCCGGGCATGTTTGCAACACAGTAGTGAACCACGTCGTCGACAATATACGTTGGGTCGGCATGTGTTGTTGCTTTCGAGGTTTCGAAACAGCCACCTTGGTCGATAGCAACATCGACGACTGCTGCGCCTGGTTTCATTCGTTTGATGTGGTCAGCATTTACCAATTTTGGTGCTGCTGCACCAGGGATAAGCACTGCTCCGATGACCAAATCTGCGGCGAGAACGTGTTTTTCAAGAATTTCTTCTGTTGAATATAAAACTTTTGCGCGTCCCTGAAACTCTTCGTCCAAAGCACGAAGTGTGTCGATGTTGCGGTCTAAAATTGTGACATCTGCCCGCATTCCAACAGCCATTCGAGCTGCATTTGAGCCGACCACGCCGCCGCCTAACACCACGATTTTAGCGGGTTCAACGCCTGGAACACCGCCTAGCAGCATACCGGCGCCGCCGCGCGATTTTTCCAACGCCTGAGCACCTGCCTGAATAGACATTCGTCCTGCGACCTCTGACATCGGCGCCAAAAGTGGCAATCTACCCTTAGAATCTGTTACGGTTTCATAGGCTATACAGACAGCTTTGCTCTTGATAAGGTCTTGTGTCTGTGGAAAATCTGGTGCAAGGTGCAAATAGGTAAACAATATTTGCCCTTCGCGTAGCATGGCACGTTCAACTGCCTGTGGCTCTTTAACTTTGACAATCATTTCAGCAGCTGCGAAGACATCTTCTGCAGTTGGAAGAATAGAAGCACCAGCCTTGATGTAGTCATCATCGCTAAAGCCGATACCCGCACCCGCCTGGGACTGGACGTGAACAGTGTGGCCATGGGATATCAGCTCGCGAACGCTGGCAGGGACCATACCGACACGGTACTCGTGGTTTTTGATTTCTTTAGGTACACCAATGATCATCCTGAAACCTCGCTTCTTTGTAGAGTTATTGGCTGTTGTTTTGTAGTATTGTTGTATTTAGAGCTAGTATAGTTCGCCAAAAGCCGGATTTGATGCTAAATATATAAAATATGTTAGAAAAAATGGCATTTAACATTGCAAGGAAGTAAAAAGGTGGAATAAAAAATGGTTGAAGCCAAAAAGAAACCCTCCAAGGAATTGGATCGTATTGACAGAAATATTCTTAATGAACTTCAGAAGGATGGACGTGTTTCTAACGTCGAACTTTCTAAGCGAGTAGGACTGTCGCCAACCCCATGTCTTGAGCGTGTTCGTCGTCTTGAACGACAAGGGTATATCTCTGGGTATACCGCGTTATTGAACCCTCAATTTCTCGATGCGTCGCTTCTGGTATTTGTAGAAATTACCCTGAACCGTGGTGCTCCTGATGTGTTCGAACAGTTTAACAAGGCCGTTCAACAACTCGAAGATATTCAGGAATGTCATCTTGTTTCCGGTGATTTTGACTATCTGTTGAAAACGCGCGTATCGGATATGTCTGCATACCGTAAGCTGTTGGGTGAAACCCTGCTGCGCCTTCCAGGTGTTAATGACACCCGAACCTACGTGGTAATGGAAGAAGTGAAACAGACCAATCATCTGGTGATCAAAACGCGTTAACATGCTCACAGCCCTCGGACAAACAGGGCTGAGATTAGTGTTATATTCTACAAACCGAGTAGCTTGCTGCTCGGTTTGTTTTTTTGTTTGGTGTACACTTTTGCAAAAGCATGGGTATTAACCCAGTATTTGCCCGTTATTGAAGCGTTTTTCGTCAAATGGGCATAGGCAATCATAATGAATAATAAAGCCGCTCTAATCAGCCTTAGTGCTGATGGGGTACGAAACGATTTCAGGGCTTAAAGTTAGAAAGATAGGTGATAATGGAGTTCTTCTTGCGTCAGGAGCAGAAACAGACAGACACCTCACGTCGATTAAACGGAAAACAACGTTTGAAAGAGAGCGCACTGATTATCGCGCTGCTGTCTGCTGTCTTCATCCTCGTATCTCTGCTCAGTTACGATTCATCCGACCCATCCTGGTCCCAAACTGCTTGGGATGGCCCAGTACAAAATGCTGCTGGCAACGCAGGTGCCTGGGTGGCTGATACCCTGTTTTTTACATTGGGTACCTTGGCTTATCCGCTTCCTTTTCTTTTGCTTCTCGGTGGCTGGGTTTTCTTCCGCCGCCGGGGCGAATCTGAGCCTTTAAATTACACTATCTTAGCGACCCGAATCCTTGGTGTTGTTCTATTGCTATTAACCAGTTGCGGGTTGGCTGACCTGAACTTTGATGACTTCTGGTTCTTTTCATCCGGTGGTGTCGTCGGCGATGTACTCACAGAGCTTTCAATGCCCTTGTTCAACCTCTTGGGTACCACACTGGTCTTTATGTTCGTCTGGGCTGCTGGCTTTACGCTGTTTACGGGTATTTCTTGGCTGACGATTGTAGATACTCTTGGTGAGAAAACGCTGTCGGGCATCACTTGGATGGTGAACCGGGCCCGTGGTGACAAACCACAAATGATTGGCTCAACCGTTGACACCTCTGAGCTAACAGATGACATCGATGAATCGGATCCACTGTTCGCCAAGCCGGTTGCAAAAACGCGTGAGTTGGCAGATGTCTCTTTGCTCAACAAAGCACAGCGTGTTGATGACGATGAAAAAGATACGCCAGTTTCCGTTCCGCCAGTGATCCATGCTGCAATCGCTGCCGCTGCTGAGCGCAAAGAGCCGATGATGACGTTAGAGCCAGAGTTGGATGAGCCAGTTATCTCGCCGGAGCCAAAACCCGTCTTTAACAGCGCCAATCAAGAGAC
Source organism: Grimontia sp. AD028 (assembly GCF_000973155.1). Classification (NCBI taxonomy): domain Bacteria; kingdom Pseudomonadati; phylum Pseudomonadota; class Gammaproteobacteria; order Vibrionales; family Vibrionaceae; genus Grimontia; species Grimontia sp. AD028. Next base: position 31,757 of record NZ_LASY01000062.1, read on the forward strand.
GGAAGTTGATGATGACATCAACGCTCTAGATGAACCCGAATTGGATCGGGCCAACCCAGTCGCGATTGAAGAACCTGTTTCAGAAACGGTTTCAGAAGAAACATCAGCAGATACCAATGATGTCCCTTGGGATGACGATGTGAACTTTGGCTCAACAGAGTCTGTCGTGATTGAAGAGACACGAGAAGACATTGTTATTGGTAACACTGATGGGTTGTCAGAACTTGACCGCGCGCAGGCAGAATCGGTGATTCCTGACGAAGAAGATCCTTTCCTCGAAACCATTCGTGAAGCGCAGAAAAATGCTGCTGGTGCAGTGCATCCGTTCCTTGTCAAAGATGAACCGAACCTGCCGAAGCCGAAAGAACCGCTGCCAACCATTGATCTTCTTGACCCTCCGCGCAACACAGCAACCCGCGCATCGGATGAAGAGCTGCAGTATCAGGCCCGCTTGATTGAAACACGCCTTGAAGAATACAAAATCAAAGTCACTGTGAAGGGAATTTTCCCTGGTCCGGTTATCACGCGCTTTGAACTTGAGTTGGCACCGGGTGTGAAAGTCAGCCGTATCATGAGCCTTTCAAAAGACATTGCCCGTTCGCTTTCAACCAGCGCTGTTCGTGTTGTTGATGTGATCCCAGGTAAGCCATATATCGGCCTTGAATTGCCGAATACCAGCCGTGAAACCGTGTTCATGTCTGAAGTGGTAGCGAGTGAACGCTTCCAGTCTTCGAAATCACCGCTTTCAGTGGTTTTGGGTAAAGATATCGCCGGTGAAGCGATTGTGACGGACCTTGCCAAAGCGCCACACATGCTGGTGGCAGGTACAACAGGCTCCGGTAAATCTGTCGGTGTGAACGTGATGATCGTCAGTATGCTCTACAAAGCTGGGCCAGAAGATGTTCGCTTCATCATGATTGACCCGAAAATGTTGGAACTTTCCGTCTACGAAGGTATCCCACATTTGTTGACCGAAGTGGTCACTGACATGAAAGACGCCGCCAATGCGCTTCGCTGGAGCGTGGCGGAGATGGAACGTCGTTACAAACTCATGTCTGCATTGGGTGTTCGAAATATTGCTGGCTACAACGACAAAATCCGCGAAGCGGCAGAAGCCGACCACCCGATCCCTGACCCGCTATGGAAGCCGGGCGACAGCATGGATGAAACTGCACCTGTGTTGGAGAAACTGCCTTACATCGTAGTGATCGTCGACGAATTTGCAGATCTGATGATGGTGGTTGGTAAGAAGGTAGAAGAGCTGATTGCACGTCTTGCCCAGAAAGCACGTGCTGCGGGTATTCACCTTGTGCTGGCTACTCAGCGCCCATCTGTCGACGTGATTACGGGTTTAATCAAAGCAAACATTCCGACGCGCATGGCGTTTACGGTATCAACCAAAACAGACTCGCGAACCATTCTGGATCAGGGTGGGGCGGAATCCCTGCTGGGTATGGGTGACATGCTGTTTATGCCAAATGGTTCAAACCATCCGGCGCGCGTGCATGGCGCCTTCGTTAACGATGATGAAGTTCACCGCGTGGTCAGCAACTGGAAGGCGCGTGGCAAGCCGCAGTACATTTCAGAAATTACCAGCGGTGATCAGGGCAGCGATGGTTTGTTGCCGGGTGAAGCTCCAGAAGGCGGGGACGGCGAAGAACTGGATCAACTGTTTGACCAAGTGGTTGAGTTTGTGACCGAATCTCGTCGCGCGTCAGTCTCAGGAGTACAGCGCCGCTTTAAAATCGGTTATAACCGTGCCGCGCGAATTGTTGAACAGTTGGAAGCGCAGGGCATTGTCAGCCCGCCAGGCCATAACTCGAATCGTGAGGTGTTGGCACCGCCACCACCGCCAAGAGATTGATTGGAATAAGAATGAAAAAAATGTTGTTCTCTTTGCTGCTGGTAGCACCTGCAGTGTTTGCAAATCCGCAGCAAGAGCTGAATTCTCGCTTGTCAAAGCTCAACAGCTTCACTGCGAATTTTGAACAGACAGTTACCAGCCCGGAAGGGGATGTGATCAGTGAAGGCGAAGGCAGTCTCGCTATGAAGCGCCCAAACCTGTTCAATTGGGAAACGGTGACACCGGATGAAAATTATCTGATTTCAGATGGTGAAACATTGTGGTACTACAGCCCTTTCATTGAACAAGTCACTGCTATGCGGTTGGACGATGCCACTTCACAGACGCCTTTTGTCTTGCTGACCCGCAATAACCCGAGTGACTGGGCAAACTACGACGTGGAGCAGGATGGCGATACTTTCACTTTGTCTCCAAAAGAAGCCTCAAATTTGGGTGAGTTTGTTGTTAGTGTGAAACCTGATGGCAAAATTACCGAATTTGCCGTGGTGGAGCAGGACGGACAGCAAAGTCGCTTTGCACTGGATGACGTAAAGAATGTCACTCCGAAAGCGTCACTGTTCAGCTTTACTGTTCCGGAAGGTGTTGAGCTGGATGACCAGCGACAGTAATCAGAGAAAGCTAATTTGAGTAACCTCAGTCTGGATTTTGCGGACGACTTTCGCCCCTTGGCCGCGCGTATGCGGCCAACTAACCTCGCCGAATACATAGGCCAAAAACATCTCCTCGATGAAGGCAAACCTCTGCGCCGTGCTCTCGAAAGCGGCCAGCTGCATTCAATGATCCTTTGGGGGCCGCCTGGTACAGGTAAAACCACGCTGGCAGAAGTCGCCGCAGGTTATGCCAACGCAGAAATTGAACGGGTATCTGCAGTCACATCCGGTGTAAAAGACATTCGCCTTGCGATAGATAAAGCCAAAGAAAACCAATTGGTCGGCAGACGAACGATTCTGTTTGTTGACGAGGTGCATCGCTTCAACAAAAGCCAGCAGGATGCCTTTCTGCCGCATATTGAAGATGGCACCATCACCTTTATTGGTGCAACGACCGAAAACCCGTCATTCGAGCTGAACAACGCACTGCTCTCAAGAGCACGAGTTTACAAGCTCAAATCTCTTGATACTGACGATGTGTTGGAAGTGATCGATCAGGCACTGTCTGACAACGAGCGTGGACTGGGTGGTGAAAAACTGGAATTCGCTGAGGGTGTGAAAGCGCAATTGGCTGATTTTACCTCTGGTGATGCTCGAATGACGCTGAACTATCTGGAACTGTTGTCTGACATGGCAGAACCAGACGCCAGCGGTAAGAAGCTGATCACCTTGCCTTTGCTCGCCGAAGTAGCCGGAGAGAAGATTGCACGCTTTGATAACAAGGGTGATCTTTGGTACGACCTAATTTCCGCCTTTCACAAGTCGGTCCGTGGTTCTGATCCAGATGCTGCCTTGTATTGGTACGCCAGAATCGTCACCGCTGGTGGTGACCCGCTCTATGTTGCCCGTCGATTGTTAGCAATTGCTTCAGAAGATATTGGGAACGCTGACCCACGTGCAATGGAAATTGCGATTAATGCCTGGGACTGTTTTACCCGTGTGGGGCCTGCCGAAGGCGAACGTGCCATTGCGCAGGCAACGGTTTACATGGCATGTGCAGCAAAAAGTAATTCAGTTTATGTCGCATGGAAAGCGGCATTACGTGATGCCAAAATGCACCCTGATTATGAAGTGCCAAACCACCTTCGCAATGCGCCAACAACTCTGATGAAAGAAATGGGGTATGGCGATGGGTATCGATATGCCCATGATGAGCCAAATGCGTATGCCGCAGGTGAGAGCTATTTCCCTGAAGAAATGAAAGGCACACGCTACTACCAGCCAGTGAATCGGGGAATGGAAATCAAAATTGCAGAAAAGCTGGCGTTTCTTGAGCAGTTGAATGCAAATAGCCCTCGAAAACGCTAGGAAATAAAGGTCAATTTGGGTATTGTTTTACCCAATAAATGTGGTGATTAAAGTCACCCATCTCAGGAAGAAAAATCCTTTCAATTTGACGTTGCCATAATAGTGCGTGGCAGCGTCAACTTCTTTTAAGGCACTGTTTAACGATTCACAGGATTAACATGCTGGATTCAAAACTACTTCGTACCGAGCTGGACGCAACAGCTGAAAAACTGGCACGTCGTGGCTTCAAGCTTGACGTTGACACTCTCCGCAATCTGGAAGAAAAGCGCAAATCGCTGCAAGTACGCACCGAGGAGCTGCAAGCTGAGCGTAATGCACGATCCAAGTCCATTGGTCAGGCGAAGGCGAAAGGTGAAGATATCCAGCCACTGCTGGCAGCGGTAGAAAACCTGGGCGACGAGCTGAACAAAGCGAAAGCGGAACTGGCTGAGCTTCAGGACCAACTGAATGACATCACTATGGGTGTGCCAAACATCGCTGATGATGCAGTGCCAGTAGGTAAAGATGAATCTGAAAACGTAGAAATCTCTGTTTGGGGTGAGCCGAAAACTTACGATTTTGAAGTGAAAGACCACGTTGATCTGGGCGAGCTGACTGGCGGTCTGGATTTTGCGAGCGCAGTGAAACTGTCTGGCTCACGTTTCATCGTAATGAAAGGCCAAATGGCGCGCCTGCACCGTGCAATTGCCCAGTTCATGCTGGATCTTCACACCACTGAGCACGGTTACACCGAAATGTACGTGCCATATTTGGTCAACGCTGACAGCCTGTTTGGTACTGGCCAGCTGCCTAAATTCGGTGAAGACCTGTTCCACACTCAACCTGCGACCGAAGAAGGCGTGGGCATGTCTCTGATCCCAACCGCTGAAGTGCCGCTGACCAACATGGTTCGTGACACCATCGTGGAAGAAGCCGATCTGCCAATCCGTATGACAGCGCACACACCGTGTTTCCGTTCAGAAGCAGGCTCATACGGTCGCGATACCCGTGGCCTTATCCGTATGCACCAGTTCGATAAAGTCGAGTTGGTACAAATCGTGAAGCCAGAAGACTCAATGGCGGCGCTGGAAGAACTGACTGGTCACGCTGAGAAAGTTCTGCAACTGCTGAATCTGCCTTACCGTAAGGTGATTCTGTGTACCGGTGACATGGGCTTCGGCTCTGCGAAGACGTACGATCTGGAAGTGTGGGTACCGGCTCAAGGTACTTACCGTGAAATTTCATCTTGTTCAAACATGGGTGATTTCCAGGCACGTCGTATGCAGGCGCGCTTCCGCCGTAAGGCTGAGAAGAAGCCAGAATTGCTACACACACTTAACGGCTCAGGACTGGCGGTTGGTCGCACCATGGTAGCAATCCTTGAAAACTACCAGTTGGAAGATGGTCGCATTGAAGTGCCAGAAGTACTTCGTCCTTACATGGGTGGCCTGACTCACATCGGTTAATACAATCGAAATCTTAAAAAAACCGGCCTCCACGGCCGGTTTTTTATTGAAAACAGAAAATTACTCTTTTTTCATTGCCTAATTTTTAATGCATTAAGTTTGAAAGCGTACACTTAATGAGCAACATATTAATACACCTTAATTGATGAAACTATTTTCATATTTTCGAGAAACAATCATGTAAATCAGAAAGTTAATAAAGTATTAATTAAATTGTGGTTATTTGTTTGCAACCTTATCATTTCCTTCCTGTTTATTCGTCTACTATTACTTATTAGAAATCGTCGCAACTAATAAAGGGTAGTGTCGTATGCGAGTCAACAATCCCGTAACGGATAAAGAAATAAAATTCCCAGCTGACTACAATTTGCTCTCGACAACCGATCCGCGCGGTATCGTTAAGTACGCGAGTAAGGATTTTTGCGAGGTGGCGGGCTACACGCTTGATGAAATTGTGGGGCAGCCTCATAACCTGGTTCGTCACCCGAGTATGCCACCGGCAGCATTCCAGAATATGTGGGACTTTATCAAAGCCGGTAACAACTGGATGGGCTTGGTAAAGAACCGCACTAAAGACGGCGATTACTACTGGGTAAATGCGTTCGCTTCTCCTATCAAACAAAACGGTCAGATTGTTGAATTTCAGTCTGTTCGAACCACGCCAGACCGCAAAGCGGTAGAGCGTGCTGAAAAAGTGTATCCACAGTTGCTGGCTGGAAAAACACCATCAGCGCTCAAAATGCCGCGTACTCGCATGTGGCAACGAGCAGCAATGTGGTTTGTTCCGGGGGCGATATTAGCGGGTGCTGCTGGTTTCTTTGCCGGGTTTGCTGCAGCCATCGCAGTGCAATTTGTTTTCTCGATACTGGCAATGTTTATGCTGACGCGCCGCTTAGAAAACGTGACCAAACTGGCGAAAGAAGCCTATGACAACCCATTGATGGAGTATCTCTACAATGGTGCGATTGATGATGTGTCTGAAATTGAGTTGGCACTGAAAATGCGCGCTGCCGAAATAAACGCGGTTGTTGGTCGAATACTCGATGGTAGCGATCAAGTGTTGAATGCAGCAGCCAATGCTAAGACAAATGGTGAAAGAACCGCCAGTAATCTTGAAAATCAAAATGCTGAAACCGAACAGATTGCTGCGGCAATTAATGAAATGTCGGCGACAGCAAACGATATGTCAGGCAACACACAGAGCGCCTCCGACGCTGCGACGGAAGCTCAGGATGCTACCCTTACCGGTATGGAAACGGTGGGTCAAACAGTTGATGCCATTCAGAACCTCGCCAAGCAGCTTAGCGACGCTTCAAGCGTAATATCCGAGCTGGAAGAACACGGCAAGCGCATTGGCTCTGTGTCTGACGTTATTCAAGGTATTGCCGAGCAAACCAATTTGCTGGCACTTAACGCCGCTATTGAGGCAGCGCGAGCCGGTGAACAAGGCCGAGGCTTCGCGGTGGTTGCAGACGAAGTTCGCGCACTTGCACAACGCACACAAGAGTCGACTTCTGAAATCCAAGACGTCATTTCATTGATTCAGAACGGTACGCAACAAGCGGTTGATGCCATGGAACGAGGCACAACCTTATCAGGTGAGTGTGTGACCAGCGCTGAGAAAGCGGGTGATGCGCTTCGTCGTTCGCAGGAGTTGGTGTCTGATATCAACGATCGTAACCATCAGGTGGCGACTGCGGTTGAAGAGCAGGCGGCGGTATCTAATGAGATGAACGGTAATATTCAGTCTGTTTCTGAGCTCTCACATCAGTCTCTGAATATTGCGAAAGAGACAGTTCAGGAAGCTCAAGGATTGGTTGAAGCCTTGTCTGCCCAGAAACAACTTGTGGGTCAGTTCCGACGAGTCGGCTAGTAAAACCAGATACAAAAAAGGTCAGCCACTGGGCTGACCTTTTTTATGTGTTTATTTTCTGAAGGGCACTCATCCTGTTTTTAAAGGAAGCGCTTTGATGTCTTCTGAAGCTGCAGTGACTGTCTCGTTTTCTGCAGTACGAACAATCAATTCGCGGTCAAAAAGGTGCAGTAAGATGACGCTTAAATCCTGACTGATTTTAATCAGAGAAGATGCTGGAATTTCTTCTTCCGTTGAGCGAATAACGGAATCAAAGCGATTATCTACGCGATCAAAAGCCAAAGTCGCATCTCCGCTCGACATCAATGAAAGTTGATGCATCCGCTTTTGTAAGATTCGGCTTTGCAAGTTCACGGACTGCCACGCGGCTGTTTTACCTTCCATCAACCGCATCACGGCTTGTTCGTAACGAAGCTGCGCTTCTTTAGTATCAATCCAGGTTTGCCAGAACGCTTGATATTCTTCATAGGTTGCATCGAGTGTTCCTTCCGCCAGATAAGAGCGTGTCACTTCATCGATGATGTAAATGAGGTGGTCTGAAGCTCTATGGTGTATCGCGTACCAGCCAGCTTTAGATTGATTCGGAAGTGACGACAACACCTGTTCCATCCGAGACTTCAATACACGGAACAAAGGGCGTTGAGGGTTGTTACACTCAACCAGCAATTTATCGCAGTACTCCGCAATCTCTTTGCGAGCTTTGCTGGCCTGAGGTGACTGAGGGCAGCGGATGTAGCGGGTGTTGTGGTCATGCAGCATCCAAAGCAATGAACGAAGATCGCTGATTTGCGAACGGTAGTGGTCGCGTCGGGATTTCTGTGAGCTCGACAGACCTTTCGTCATGCGAACTAGCCAGTTTGGAGTGATGATCGATAACAGTGCCATAACTTGTTCCTCTTTCCTGAGTGCCTGAACAAGTAGTGCAGTGTGTATGCCAATTTATAATACATTTAAAAACAATGGGTTATGTTTTTATGCCGAATTTTCTGACCAGCAATGGCGCAGAATCTAACCAACTTGGTGCAAAAGTGTGATGAGGGTCGACAAAATATTCCCTTAGATGCACAAAAAAAAGGAGCCATCTGGCTCCTTTTCGAATTCTGCGTCGTGATTACATCACACGCATACCTGCTTGTGCCCCTTCGTGAGGTTCAAGCAGCCACAGATCTTTGCCACCTGGGCCAGCGGCCAGAATCATGCCTTCTGACATACCGAACTTCATCTTACGCGGTTTCAGGTTAGCGACCACTACTGTGTATTTGCCAACCAGATCTTCAGGATTGTATGCGGACTTGATACCAGAGAACACCTGACGGGTCTCACCGCCGATATCCAGCTGGAACTTCAGCAGTTTGTCAGCTTTTGGCACTGATTCACAAGAAATGATCTTTGCGATACGCAGGTCCACTTTCGCAAAGTCACCGAACTCGATTTCATCTGCAATAGGCTCTTCTTCCAAAGGACCTTTGGCTTTTTCAGCCACCGCTTTCTCTGCTGCTGCATCTTCTTTAGATGCTTCAACCATCTCTTCAACTTTCTTCGGATCGATGCGGCTGAAGAGTGCTTTGAACGCTTCAACTTTATGAGCAGTCAGCGGCGTTGCAATACCATCCCAGCTCAGGGTTTCGTTCAGGAATGCTTCTGAACGCTCTGCCAGTTCTGGCATCACTGGCTTCAGGTAAGTCATCAGTACACGGAACAGGTTGATACCCATAGTACAGATTGCTTGAAGCTCAGCGTCTTTGCCTTCTTCTTTGGCGACGACCCAAGGTGCTTTCTCGTCAACGTATTGGTTTGCTTTGTCAGCCAGCGCCATGATTTCACGGATAGCACGGCTGAACTCGCGGTTTTCAAACAGTTCGCCAATGCGGCTAGCTGCAGAAGTGAACTCTTCATAAAGTGCTGGTTCTGCACATTCAGCAGACAGCATGCCGTCGAAGCGTTTCGCGATGAAGCCTGCGTTACGAGATGCAAGGTTAACCACTTTGTTTACGATGTCAGAGTTAACACGCTGAACGAAGTCTTCCAGATTCAGATCAAGATCGTCGATGCGGTTGTTCAGTTTGGCTGCGTAGTAGTAGCGCAGACACTCTGGATCCAGGTGTTTCAGGTAAGTGCTAGCCTTAATGAAGGTACCTTTCGACTTCGACATCTTCGCGCCATTAACGGTCACATAGCCGTGAACGAACACGTTGTTTGGCTTGCGGAAGCCCGCGCCTTCCAGCATGGCTGGCCAGAACAGGCTGTGGAAGTAAACGATGTCTTTACCAATGAAGTGGTAAAGTTCAGCGTCGCTGTCTTTGTTCCAGTATTCGTCGAAATCGACATTGCCATTCTTATTACAGAAGTTCTTAAATGAACCCATGTATCCGATTGGCGCGTCCAGCCATACGTAGAAGTATTTGCCTGGCTCACCCGGGATTTCAAAACCGAAGTAAGGCGCGTCACGAGAAATGTCCCACTGCTGCAGGCCAGACTCGAACCACTCGTTCATTTTGTTCGCCATTTCTTCCTGCAACGCACCAGATTTGGTCCATGCTTTCAGCATGTCTTCGAACTGTGGCAGGTCAAAGAAGAAGTGAACAGAATCTTTCAGTACTGGGGTTGCGCCACTCACTGCTGATTTAGGGTTAATCAATTCAGTTGGGCTGTAGGTTTCACCACAGTTATCGCAGTTGTCACCATACTGATCTTCAGACTTACATTTCGGGCAAGTGCCTTTAACGAAACGGTCTGGAAGGAACATTTCTTTCTCAGGGTCAAACAGCTGAGAAATCGTACGGCTATTGATATAGCCCTTGTTCTTCAGTTGGGTGTAGATGTAAGACGCCAGCTCACGGTTTTCTTCACTGTGCGTGCTGTGGTAGTTGTCAAAGCTGATGTCAAAGCCCGCGAAGTCTGCTTCGTGTTCTTTCTGCATTTCAGCGATCATGGCTTCAGGCTCGATACCCAATTGCTGAGCTTTCAGCATGATTGGCGTACCGTGTGCGTCGTCTGCACAGATAAAGTTTACAGTGTTGCCACGCAGGCGCTGATAACGCACCCACACGTCTGCCTGAATATGCTCGAGCATATGACCCAAATGGATAGAGCCATTCGCGTAAGGCAGGGCACAGGTAACCAGAATTTTACGTTGGTTTGCAGCCATAATTTAGATAGTTCGCTTTTGACAATTGAATCGAATGAATGGCGCAAATCTTACCTGATCAGGCCCAGAAAACATAGTTTGAAGCGCTTGAGAGACAGAGAAAATGGTCATTAGCGACAGTATCGAATAACCCTTCTGCCTAAAGGGTGTGAAATCGTAAAAAATTCATTAGGCTAGAAGAATCATTACTGAAGAGTGCATGTCCTATGTTTTTCGGCCGCAATAAGAATTCACAACCTGACTTAGATACCGTGAAAACGTTCCTTAATCAATTTACCCATGCTTCGCTTGTTGAAGGTTGGGCTGATAAACAAGGCATGGTGACCCAAGCAAAAAGCGGTGAGTTAAAAGTCTCGTTCCCCTTTGCCGCATCTTCTTTGATCCAAGCGTTAAGGGACTGGATTGAAACGCAGAAAACAGCGGGTGAGGATGTTCCTGCGCTAGTCATCGAGCAGAAAGTTGCACCACTCAAAGCGGGCGAAAAACCGCTGATTAAAGGGGTGAAGAATGTCATTGTCGTGAGTTCTGCAAAAGGCGGCGTAGGTAAATCGACAACATCAGTGAACCTTGCGCTAGCCCTCCGCGCTCAAGGAGCCAAAGTCGGTATCCTTGATGCAGACATCTATGGTCCGTCCTTGCCAATCATGCTGGGTACCAAAGGAAAACAGCCGACGACATTGGACGGAAAAACCATGGAGCCAGTTGAAGCGCATGGCCTTTTCAGTAATTCCATTGGCTATTTAGTACCGGATGAGAATGCCATGGTGTGGCGTGGCCCAATGGCATCAAAAGCCTTTGCACAACTCGTTAACGAAACACATTGGCCGGATGTGGATTATCTGGTGGTGGATATGCCACCGGGCACCGGTGATATCCAGTTGAGTCTGGCGCAGCAATTTCCCGTCACGGCAGCCGTCGTAGTCACCACGCCTCAGGATCTTGCTTTAGCGGATGCTATCAAAGGTGTAGCCATGTTTGAGAAGGTCGCGGTTCCGGTCCTCGGAGTGGTAGAGAACATGAGCTACCATATCTGCAGTCAATGTGGTCACCATGAGCCGATCTTTGGTCAAGGCGGCGCGGTGAAAATGGCCAGTGACTATGGCTTGTCGCTGTTAGCTCAAGTTCCCCTTCACATTAGTATTCGAGAGGATATTGACGCTGGCGCACCTACTGTCGCCAGCAAGCCAGAAAGTGAACATGCCGACGTTTATCTCGCACTGGCAGAGAAAGTCGCGAGTCAGCTGTTCTGGCATGGAGAGCGTGTGGCAGATCAAATATCCATCACCACAGTGAGTGAATAGCAAGTACATTACTGACAAGTTTCATATTGAGAGCGAGAATTGGTGCGCAATTCGTGTGCACAGTGATGAAACAATATGCATCTTGCTTTTATTTGAGATCTTAATCACACATTTAGATGGCGTGAGGGAGTTCAACTCCCTATAATCAGGCGGTTTATTTATCGCCAACTCTCCGGGTATTCATTTATGAGTGACAACAACCAATGTGTCATTATCGGTATTGCAGGCGCATCTGCATCCGGTAAAAGTCTGATCGCTAGTACTATTTATCAAGAACTAAAAGAAAAAGTTGGCGATCATCAGATCGGTGTTATCACGGAAGACCGCTATTATCGCGACCAAGGTCACCTCAGCATGGAAGAGCGTGTCAAAACCAACTACGACCATCCTCAAGCCTTGGACCATGATCTGCTGTGCAAGCATCTTCAAGACCTGATGGAAGGCAAAGCGGTTGAAGTCCCACAATACAGTTACGCTGAACACACACGCATGGAAGAAACCACCACATTGACGCCTAAGAAGGTGATCATTCTGGAAGGTATTCTTCTGCTGACTGACCCACGTCTTCGTGACCTGATGCATGCGAGCATCTTTATGGATACCCCACTGGACATCTGTCTGCTTCGCCGTGTGAAACGTGATGTGGCTGAGCGTGGCCGCACCATGGAATCAGTACTTCAGCAGTATCAGCAAACAGTTCGTCCTATGTTCATGCAATTTATCGAGCCATCAAAACAATATGCGGACATCATCGTTCCGCGCGGTGGTAAGAACCGAATAGCGATTGATGTGCTCAAAGCACACATCGCCAAATTGCTGAAAGCATAAAAGAAAAGCCGGTTTAGACCGGCTTTTTTTATACCTGAAGTTGGTTAAAAATAAACAAAGGCCATTATTCGAAGGACCGTGCGATGAGATTGAGTGACAGACACATCAAAGAATATCTCGATGATAGCAAGATCGTCATTGAACCTAGACCTTCTGACGATGCTATCTCTGGTGTCACAGCAGATGTGACCTTGGACAACAAGTTTCGTGTCTTTAGTGAGCATGGCGCGCCGTTTATTGATTTATCCGGTCCAAGGGAAGAAGTCTCAGCACAGCTTGAAAAGGTGATGAGCGATGAAATCGAAATCGCGGAAGGCGAGGCATTCTTTCTTCATCCGGGGCAATTAGCACTGGCGGTGACCCATGAAGTCGTGACTTTGCCAGACGATATCGTTGGCTGGTTGGACGGACGCTCTTCCCTTGCGAGGCTTGGGTTGATGGTGCATGTCACTGCCCATCGCATAGACCCGGGTTGGCAAGGCAAAATTGTGCTGGAGTTCTACAACAGCGGACGACTGCCTCTGGCACTTCGACCTGGTATGCCAATTGGTGCGCTAAGCTTTGAAACCATGACCAGCCCAGCGGAGCGCCCTTATCATAAACGGCAGAATGCTAAGTATAAAAATCAACAGGGTGCGGTGGCATCACGGATTGATGAGGACCAGAAATGACTGAAATTGCTGAACTTAGAGCAGAAATTTTTGTCCATTTTGGTTAACCTCAACCGCATCTCAAAAGGAAATGTGCATCATCATGAAAAAGCTTCTCTACATTCTACTCGGACTGGTGCTGTTGGTGGTCGTGGCCATTGGTGCCATCGTTGCATTCATCAACCCCAATGACTTCAAACCGCTGATCACTGACGAAGTGAAAAAAGCGACAGGACGTGAGCTGGTTATCGATGGCGATATCAGTTGGCGTTTCTGGCCTAGCTTGGGCCTGTCCGTTGAGCAACTAGCGTTCAAAAACCCCGAGGGCTTTGCCGAGCCTGACATGCTGAAACTGAAAAAAGCGGAGATGTCAGTTGCGGTCATGCCGCTATTGTCAGATACGTTGGATATCGGCCTTGTCAGCTTGCATGGCACTCACGTATTCATTCAGACCCTGCCAAATGGGGTGACCAACCTCGATGGTCTGAGCGGTGAGCAAAGCGCAGAGAAAGCCCCGCCAGAGGGCAATACTCAGCCGGCCTCTGAGTCTGCATCCGCTGGTGAACCAGCAAAAGCGTGGACGATTTCTATCGGCGGTTTGGAGTTGCTGGATGCCAGCGCCACCGTGCGGGATGACAAAACGCATACCAGCAGTGAAATCAGCTCACTGAACCTGACTATCGGCAAACTTGAAACCGGTATTTGGGTGCCAATCGAATTTGATGTGGTGGGCAAACAGAACGCTTTGGCTTTCTCCGCCAAGGGTGACGCTGAAGCTATGATCGACAAAGAGATCATGAAATCTCAGCTTCGCACTCTCACACTGGAAGCCAGCGCCAATGATGCGGCGACAAAACTGGAAAGCTTCACGCTGAAAGCAGATCGCCTCGGCCTTGCGATTCCTATGGTGTTTGATTTTGCGGCCAAGGGTAATGCCAGCGACATGTCGTTTGACGCCCAAGGTAAAACCACAGTGCAAGTCGACGAAGCGATTTCTCTGATCACCGCAAAAGCGCTGGAACTGAATACGACAGTAGCAGGCAAGTCATTGCCTCGTCCTGAAATGAAAATCAGTATGGGCGGTGACGTGGCCTTCGATAACAAGGCGCAGAAACTGTCTCTGGAAAATCTGAAAGCGGCAGTCGACGAACTGAATTTTGATGGTAAAGCGTCAGTTGCACTGGCAGATATTCCAGCCATTCGATTTGACGTTCACAGCCCGAAAATCAACCTGGATACTTTTCCTGGAGGCAAAGCGGCCGCAGCAGAAGATAAGCCAGCAGCATCGGGTGGCTCGCAAGGCGGCTCTGCTGAAAAGCCAGCGGAGAAGAAACCGCTTAGTGATGTTGAACCTGACCTCTCTGCTCTGAAAGGGTTGGATATCGCAGGTAAAATCGTTATTGATGACTTCGTTGCGAGCAACGTGGAAGTGACTGATGTGATTGCTAACTTTGCCGTTAACCGTGGCAAGGTTGATGTCAAACAGTTCGATGCCAAGTTATACGGTGGGACAATCAAGGTAGAAGGCAAGCTCGATGCGACCACTTCTCCTGCCCGTTATCAGGTGAAAAAAGACATCAAGAACGTCAATGTGCTCCCACTTCTTCAGGCGGCAGCAAATCAGGATATGTTGGCGGGTAAAGGCAGCATTGACGCAAACGTCAGTGGTGTTGGCCTGTCTGAAAAGCGCTTGCGTACAGGCATTACCGGCACGGTAGCGATTAACTTTGCAGACGGTGCCATCAACGGTATCAACATACCTGAAATGATCCGTGAAGCGAAAGCAACGCTGAAAGGCCAGCGTGCAGAGTATGTGGAAGAAACCCGTAAGACAGACTTCAGCGCACTGACGGCGACTTTCAACCTCGGCAAAGGTATCGCTTCTACCCGTAATATGAAGATGGAAGCGCCAGCGCTGCGCGTTCGTAGCGAAGGCCAAACCAATCTGGTGAAAGAAGACCTCGACTTTGAAGTGTTTGTCTCTGTGGTAGGCACCAGTAAAGGTCAGGGTGGCAAAGATATCGATGAGCTCAAAGATGTCACGATTCCTGTGAAGATTGGCGGTACGTGGACAGCGCCTAGCTATAACCTCGATGTAAAAGCATTGCTGACCTCTAACAAAGTGCTGGAAGAAAAAGCGCGCAAAGAAGCGGAGCGCGGTTTGAAAAAGCTGTTGGGTGATAAAGCAGAGGACGACAAAGTGAAGGATGCGGCCAATAAGCTACTTCAAGGTTTGTTCAACTAACGCTGACGCTATATTGATAAAGCTCATGAATGAAGAAAGCCGCGTAATGCGGCTTTCTTTTTGTAAAGGTAAACGGCCCCTAAGCACGAAGCTTTTTCTGACTCTTCTCGCGCTGAAGCATATCTTGCAAAGCGCCGAGCAAATCGACGGCAGACAAAATACCGACCAGTGTTTCTGTTTTGTCCAGAACTGGCAGGGCACCGACGTTGTGATCGAGTAGTTTCTGGTTCGCTTTGGAAAGGGTTTCGTAGGTGTGACAGGAAATCACATCTGTCACCATGACATCACCCACATTGAGGTCATCTGAAAGCAGATAAGGGTGTTCGATGTCAGGTGCTTCATCGGCCCAGTTGGGGCGACGAAGTTGTCGGTCACTGATGATCCCCACCAATTCGTCGTTTTCTACGACAGGAAGGTGGCGAATGTCTTTGTCCCTCATGAGGAAATACGCTTCACGCACTCCCATGTCGGGGCTGATGGTCACCAGTTTACGTGTCATGTAATCGGAAACTTTTCCTGGCATCGTGTAGACCTCTCCTCATTGTTTGGATTGACTCCTTTAAACCTACAAAAAGTAAGGACGTAATGTTGGGAGGCATCGCCCAGAAATCCAGTAGGAACAACAATGAGCACGGCGTCAGTCAACT
>NZ_LASY01000063.1:0-68204 GCF_000973155.1 Grimontia sp. AD028
GTTTGGGTATAAATCATCGATAGACCTGATTTAAACAACAAAGACCCTTGGGGAGCTTTAAATGTCACCGATTGCGATAGAAGCCGGTAGCGAAAGGCAGTGACAACAAAGATAATAGCTAAAACCATAAAAATCATTGAAGGGACTTGTTTTGTCTATCTGGAAGAAACCCATTTCACTTGAAGGCTTGAATGCCACTTCGAAAAACACCTTGGTGGAACATCTCGGTATTGTTTACACCGAATTCAGTGATGACAGCCTGACTGGCACGATGCCGGTAGATTCCCGAACGCATCAGCCATTAGGTATGTTGCATGGTGGCGCGTCAGTTGTACTTGCAGAAACCTTAGGTTCGCTGGCAGCCAATATGGCAGTGGAAGAAAACAAGTATTGTGTCGGTCTGGATATTAACGCTAACCATATTCGTGCCATGCGTTCAGGTCACGTCACAGGAACAGCCAAAGCGATTCATATGGGCGCGACCACACAGGTATGGCAGATTGAAATCACTGACGAGCGCGGCCGTTTAGTGTGTACCAGCCGCCTGACTATGGCGGTGCTGCAGCACAAAGGGAAATAGTCATGGTGATTACGATTCCCGGTGGCCGTGTGATTGCCACCATGCATGAAGTGATGGTGAAGTTTCAGGAAAACCAGATGACGCTTCAGGCACAGACTGATGATATCAGCCTGCTGGGCGCGCCCTGTATGCTGATTGCCAATGGCGGCACGGTGAATTGGAGCTTGTCATTAGGTTCAGAAGAAAACCTGAATGCTGTGTCAGAAGCGACAGGGATCGCCATTAAACGCTAGAAAAGGACGGAAAAATGAAAAGACTGATCGCTGCAAGTTTAATGTTCTTTGCGGGAACCGCTTGGGCTGGCAAGGCTGATGTTGTGAACGCGACAGCGACTAAAAGTGGTGAGTCTTACCGTTTTTCTACCACCGTCGAACATGCAGACGAAGGCTGGGATCACTATGCCGATGCCTGGCGAGTTGTCACCGCAGAGGGCGAAGTGCTGGGAACGCGGGTGCTACACCATCCCCATGTCAACGAGCAGCCCTTCACCCGCAGCCTTTCAGGTGTAATGATTCCGGAAGAGATTGCAGAAGTGTTCTTTGAAGCTCATGACAGCGTGCATGGCTGGGGTGGAAAGCAGTTTAAGGTCACACTGAAATAGTTTCGAATAGCTCCCCCTGCCTAATGGAAGGAGGAGCCTTCGATTAATATTCTGCCGTCACTTCGTAGCTGGTGAATTTGCGGATATTAATCACACCGGTATCGAAGATCAGATACTGGCCTTTAATGCCTTTCAGTACGCCGGAAACCACTGGATCTTTATCGAAGTTCAGTGACGTAATCTTGGTTGGGTATTCCGTCACAGGAAAGCTGATGTCGATGATGTCGTTTTGAATCGGTTCAACGGCGTCGAAACCATATTGCAGGCGCAGGCTGTAAATCTTGGCGTCAATTTGCGGCAGTAGTCGGCGCGCCTCTTCATACAAATCCAACTCAACATTGTCACCTTTCAGCATCGCCCGCCAATTGGTTTTATCTGCCAGAAATTCCGCAATCGCGATTTCCACCAAACCAGACAGATGACGGCTTTTTACCCTCAGAATTGGCAGTGCTTGTGTCGCACCTTGATCAACCCAACGGGTCGGGATCTGATTCGCACGGGTAATGCCGACCTTCAAACCTGAAGTATTTGAAAGGTAAACCACATGGTCGGTCATACAGAACTGTTCTGCCCACTCAGGCTCACGACAAGTGCCTTCAGCAAAGTGGCAGGTTTCCGGTTTCAGGATGCACATATCACAACGTGCCAGTCGCTTAGTGCAGGGGAAACAGTGACCCTGGCTGAAACTCTTGTTGGTTTTGTTACCACAAGCATCGCAATAGATATTACCTGTGTACGTCAGTGTAAGAGATTTGCCAATCAGGGAGTTCAGGGAAATGTCGGTGTCACCAACAGGAAGGGAGTAATTCACGCCGTTATCCAGCGTGCTTTTCATTTTGCTCAGAGTGCCAGTAATCATTGTATTTTATTGTTGTCCTTCACGTGCAGAGATTCTACAACGAAAGGACAACCACTAAAACCGCGTTCAAAACGCTTGGATGCTTATTTAGCCTTAACCAAACCGTCGTTCAGGTCGTTATACAAAGACACATCCAATACCAGCATATTGTGGTCAATGTCTTCACTGATTTCATCAATCACAAACAGGTCAGCGTCTTTGTCAGTTAAGTTGGATTCGGCCAGATTAACAATGTTCTGGTTGATGTCGCCATGAATCGTCACTTCTTCTACTTTTTCGTAGTGTCCGTAATCTAGCATGGTGGCGGGAACCAATTCTGGTGCAGCAAAAGAGGGAGAAGAAATCAGCAGGGCAGCAGCAAGCAAAGGTGCTTTGGAAAAAGTCATTTCGGTGTTCCGTTGTTCTCGTTTTAGCGCATTGTAAATGCGGGTATTGCTTGTATTGTCAGTGAGATGTCAGAGCGGCTTTAAAGCGCCGCAAAACGGGGGCATTTGGGGTTTTTATCAGAAAACTACAAGTCGACAATCACAGGACAGTGATCGGAAAGACGATAAGTCGCAACAGCGTGGTAAGAGTATTGATACTGACGCGGCTCTGGCATATTCGACAGTGGCACTGCCCCGGGGCTAGCGACGATATGATCGATGAGTTTGCGGTAAACAACATGCTCCCAACGCTTGGTGCGATAGTTGTATTTTCTCGCTTTGCACTTCGCATCCGTATCGTGAGTCAGTTTCACCAGATTCTCTTCGCCCACTTCCTTAATAAGCTGCTTCCACACCCACTCGTTCTTTTCGTTCATGTAGTGGTTAAAATCTCCGGCAATCACAAACTCCTGCCCGAGTTCGATGCGAGCGTTAATCCAGATCCCAAGGGCTTCGATTTGCTTATCGAGTTTCTTACAACTGTTGTTGCGGCGGACAGGCGTTTCGAAACAGCCTGATTTTAGATGAATGG
Source organism: Grimontia sp. AD028 (assembly GCF_000973155.1). Taxonomy (NCBI): domain Bacteria; kingdom Pseudomonadati; phylum Pseudomonadota; class Gammaproteobacteria; order Vibrionales; family Vibrionaceae; genus Grimontia; species Grimontia sp. AD028. The sequence continues at coordinate 2,998 of NZ_LASY01000063.1, forward strand.
AAAGAAGATGCAGGGAAGGTTGGTTTTCGCGTACCACTTCGATATATGCACCATAACGCAAATCACCCCTAGATAGGAAAGTGGGTAAACCGAGCGGCTGATAATCCTGATGGTCGATGACCTTGATGCCTTTTTTGACTGCCCAGCCAGTGAACTGTTGGCTGCGGCGACTTTTCTTGAAGTATTTAGAGCGATCGGAAAAGTAGTAATCATACTCGTCAGGGTTTAGCACTTTTGCAAGAGAGTTTTCACTGTCCACTTCCTGAAAAGCAATCAAATCGGCATCAATCACCGAAGAGACAGTTTGCATCATCAAGTAATCTTCAGGCGTTCGTTTACTTTGAATGATGTCATCTTTATCACTCAGCCACTCCATGTTCCAAGTAGCGACAGACAAGGAAGCATACGCACTGGAAACCTGCAACAGCATTACCACGGGCACCACAAAAGCAAGCCAAGAACCTATGGTCCGCTTGAATAAAATATGCTGTCTTGATGGGCTCGCTGAATTCATTAAATGGTTGCTAAGTGGTTACTAAGTATTTGTTCTTAAAATAGGTGAGCTGAGAGTCAGAAAATACAAGGCTTTCAAGCTCATAGTAGTGCATACGGTATCGCACAGTTTTTACAACATAAAGAATTTGGGGAGTCTGTAGCAAAATTTGACAGGCTTTTTTCATTTCTTGAAGTTTGTCCACACTAATCGACTAGATAGAAATCGCATCCCCCTAGGCCATGATCTAAATCAAAGTATCCCGTTCAGCTCGACGGTCTAATACACCACATATTGTAGTCTTAGCTATGAATTCACCCATATTTGGTATTTCTTGACGCCATTCACATTTGCGTGTAGGTCGATTGGATCTTGCTGGATCCTTGTTCGATTTCGATCAACTAACGCGAAATGGCGCGCTTTTTCATGGATATGGCTGACTACTTTCCCAGACGTGACGACTACTTACTAGCCAAAGTGGTCAACCTGATTTTCTTTCCCTTGCAGTAAAAGAGGGCCGATTTGTTGAGGAGCTATTTGTGAAACCTGTTGTCATCAAACGCGATGGAGGCCGCGTACCTTTCGAGCGCCAACGTATTCAGGATGCGGTACTGAGCGCGGCGTTTGCAGTAGAAGACATGGATCAAGCCTATGCAGCAGCAGTAGCAGATGGCGTGCTCGCGCAGTTTATGCGCAGTGATGAAGTGGATATCAATCAAATTCAGGATGCCGTAGAAAACCACCTGATGGCCGGGCCATTCAAGGCGGTTGCGCGTGCATACATTGAGTATCGACATGATCGTGACAGCATTCGTGAGAAGAAAAGCCGTCTGAACCATGAAATTCGTGGTCTGGTTGAGCAAACCAACTCCGATATCCTCAACGAGAACGCCAACAAAGACAGCAAGGTGATCCCAACTCAACGCGACTTGTTGGCGGGCATCGTTGCGAAACACTACGCGAAGCAGTACATGCTGCCGAAAGCGGTGGTTCGCGCGCACGAACAAGGCGACATTCATTACCACGATCTGGATTACGCACCATTCTTCCCGATGTTCAACTGTATGCTCGTTGACCTTGAGAACATGCTTACGCATGGCTTCAAGATGGGTAATGCGGAAATTGACACGCCGAAATCCATCCAGACCGCGACAGCAGTAACGGCACAAATCATCGCGCAGGTTGCCAGCCACATATATGGCGGTACCACGATTAACCGTATTGATGAAACCTTGGCGCCGTACGTTGAAATCAGCTACGAAAAACACCTGATGGTGGCGCGCGAGTGGGATATTCCTGACGCAGAAAGTTATGCCCGCGCGCGTACCGAGAAAGAATGTTACGACGCTTTCCAATCGCTGGAATATGAAGTGAACACTCTGCATACCGCGAATGGTCAAACGCCGTTTGTTACCTTCGGTTTTGGTTTGGGTGAATCTTGGGCAGCGCGTCTTATTCAGCAATCTATTTTGCGTAACCGTATTGCTGGTCTGGGCAAGAACCGTAAAACCGCTGTTTTCCCGAAACTGGTGTTTAGCCTGAAATCTGGCTTGAACCTAAAAGACGGTGAGCCAAACTACGACATTAAAAAGCTGGCGCTGGAATGTGCGTCAAAACGCATGTATCCGGACATCCTGAACTTCGACAAAGTGGTTGAAGTGACAGGCTCATTTAAAACCCCAATGGGTTGCCGAAGCTTCTTGTCTGCATATGAAGAAAACGGTGAACTGATCCACGAAGGCCGTAACAACATTGGCGTTGTATCGATTAACCTGCCGCGTATTGCGATTCGTGCCAATGGTTGTGAAGAAACCTTCTACAAACTGTTGGATGAAGTCTTAGCCGTTGCCCGTGAAGGTCTGGACACTCGTATTGCCCGTCTTCAAGGCGTGAAAGCCCGCGTTGCTCCAATCCTATACATGGAAGGTGCTTGTGGTGTTCGCTTGAACCCTGATGACGACGTTAGCGAAATCTTCAAGAATGGCCGTGCCTCAATTTCCCTTGGTTATATCGGCATTCACGAAACCATGAATGCGTTGTATGGCGTGGAAGAGCACGTTTACGATTCAGAAGCACTGCGCGAAAAAGCTCTGAACATTGTAAAATACCTGAAAGCGGCAACAGACAGCTGGAAGGAAGAAACCGGTTATGGCTTTAGCCTGTACAGCACACCAAGTGAAAACCTGTGTAGCCGTTTCTGTAAGATCGACACTAAAGAGTTTGGGTTGGTGAACGGCGTTACCGACAAAGGTTATTACACCAACAGCTTCCACTTGGATGTTGAAAAGAAAGTCAACCCGTACGACAAAATTGATTTCGAGATGGCGTACCCAGCTATCGCGAATGGCGGCTTCATTTGCTACGGTGAATATCCAAACATTCAGCACAACGTTGAAGCGCTGGAAAACGTATGGGACTACAGCTACGAGCGCGTTCCATACTACGGCACGAACACACCCATTGATGAGTGTTACGAATGTGGCTTCACTGGTGAATTTGATTGCTCGAGCAAAGGCTTTGTTTGCCCAAGCTGTGGCAATCATGACTCAACGAAAGTGTCAGTGACCCGCCGCGTTTGTGGCTACCTGGGCAGCCCGGATGCGCGCCCATTCAACGACGGCAAGCAGGAAGAAGTTAAACGTCGCGTTAAGCACATGTAAGCGAACGAGAATGAACTTCCACCAGTATTATCCGGTCGATGTGGTTAACGGAGAAGGCACACGTTGCACCTTGTTTGTGTCAGGGTGCGAACACCAATGCCGAGGCTGCTATAACCAAAGTACCTGGTCACCATCGTCTGGCGAGCTTTTCGATCAGGCGATGGAAGATCGCATCATTGCGGATTTGAATGACACTCGCATCAAGCGTCGTGGATTGTCGATCAGCGGTGGTGACCCACTGCTTCCTGCTAATCTGCAGAGCGTTCTTAGGCTGGTTCAACGCGTGAGAAACGAATGCGAAGGCAAAGACATTTGGATGTGGACGGGATATACACTAGCGAACCTCTCCGACGCACAGCGTGAAGTGGTGAACTATGTGGATGTGCTGGTGGACGGTAAATTCGAGAAAGCATTAGCAGATCCTTCGCTACCTTGGCGAGGCAGTTCGAATCAGGTTGTGCACCGTTTGACACCACGTTAACAAAGGTACGGTTGCAAACTGCTAATCTCATTTCCAACGCCGCTTCAATGCGGCGTTGTTATACTCAACATCTAGTTTGGTCAGGCAAAGTTCAGAAACATCATGTATTCTGGCTTCATCACCATCAACAAAGAAACTTTCAACAATCCGCACTGTCCACCTCTATGAATTTGCTTTAACTACAAGGACATCGCAATGAAACATCGTATTGCTGCCTTCTTAATCTTCCTCGTTATGGGTTCTATCTCAGTCGCTTTTGCGGCCAGTTCACCAGACGGCTACGAACACCTGCCAGACGGAAAACTGGTGATGGGTGAGAAAGAGTGGGTCAGAGTTGACGAGATCAACGTTGTCGCTAAAGCCCGTGTGGATACAGGGGCAACAACTTCCTCTATCAGTGCTATTGATATCGAAGAATTTGAGCGAGATGGAGAAGAGTGGGTACGTTTCCGGTTGGCGCATGACGACAAGCAAACCGACTTGATGGAATTGCCTGTCATCAGAACCGTACGCATTATACAGTCGAGCGCCGAAGGGTATGATCGCCGTTACGTGGTCGAAATGCCAATCACCATTGGGGATGTCACTGAAACCACAGAATTTACGCTGCGTGACAGACACCACCTGAATTTCCCTGTGCTATTGGGAAGGACATATTTAAAAGATGTCGCGGTCGTTGATGTCAGTCGAAAATATGTGCAGCCAAAGCCGGAAATTCTCGAGTAGTAAATCACACTTGACGAATTTACAGTCAAAAGCGCAATCCATTGATATTGGGTTGCGCTTTTTTAGTTGCGCGGCGCTGAGCTTTTAGTAATGTAGCTTCATTAGCAAACAGCACGGCCGTTAAATAAGGAAGTTATCGAATGTTAGATCTGCTATCTCCGGCGCTACAAGACCCAATTTTGTCTCTCTCCGTCGCTTTCCGCGAAGACAACCGCGCCGAAAAAATGGACCTTGGTATTGGCGTTTACAAAGACAGCCAGGGCAACACCCCCATCATGAAGGCGGTGAAAGCAGCACAGCAACAACTGGCCGAATCTCAAACCACCAAAAGCTATGTCGGTCTGGCAGGCAGTGAAGCCTACAACCAGGCGATGACAGATCTTCTTCTCAAAGGAACAGACGGCTATTCACGCAGTGCAGCAGTGCAAACACCGGGTGCAAGCGGTGCACTGCGTATGCTGGCAGATTTAATGTATCTGGCAAAACCTATTACTACGGTATGGATCAGCAACCCGAGCTATGTGAACCACAAACCCGTGATGGAAGCAGCTGGCCTGACCGTGAAGTTTTATCCTTACTTCAACGCCGAGACCAAGCAGGTTGATGCCGATGCCATGATTGATGCTCTGTCAAAAGCGGGTCCTGATGATGTGGTGCTTCTGCACGGTTGTTGTCATAACCCGACGGGGGCAGACATTCGCTCTGAGCACTGGCAGGCGATCAATGAGCTGGCTCAGAAGAATGGCTTTACGCCGTTTGTTGATATTGCTTACCAAGGTTTCGGTGATGGTTTAGAAGAAGACGCAAACGGCCTGCGCCTGCTGGCGGATTCAGTAGAAGAAATGCTGATCGCGACGTCTTGCTCGAAAAACTTTGGTTTGTATCGTGAACGCACAGGTGCCGCGATTGTTATCGGTAAAAACGCACAAGAAGCAGGTAATGCAAAAGGGCGTATTCTCCAACTGGCGCGTTCAACGTACACCATGCCGCCTGATCACGGTGCCGCGATTGTAGAAACCATTCTCACCAGCAATGAACTGACCCAGCAATGGAAAGACGAGCTGGATGCGATGCGCGGAAGAATCATTACACTGCGTGAAGGTTTGAGTGCTGCGTTGGCGAAGCGCACAGGTGATGAGCGTTTTGATTTCATCAAAGAACACAAAGGCATGTTCTCCATGTTGGGCTTAAGCCAAGACCAAGTGGCACAACTGCGTTCAGACTTCGGTATCTACGCTGTCGGTGACAGCCGCATCAACGTGGCAGGCTTGACGGAATCACGCATTGACTATCTGGCTGACGCACTTATCGCTGTCGCGAAATAACTCGGTCGGACTAAATAATAAGGCCAGCATCTGCTGGCTTTAATTTTATGCGTTCAATAAACAGAAAGTTTTTATTTTTCTTTAAACACTAAACTAACATTGACTGGCACTGTGCTGGAAATATCAATGTTCCCAACTGTTTCAGAAACCGCTTTTAAATTGGCTTCTGGAATACCAAAAGTTGCAGCACTAATAACGACAGGTTTATAAGTGAAAGCGAATATATTGTCATCATCTTTAATCACATTCATATCCAACGTAACCTCTTTGGTATTACCAAATAAAGTCACTGTCGCGGGAATCGATTGCTGAAGCAGCGCACCTGACTTGTCTAGGTCCTGCATAGAAACTTGACCCTCTACCTTCAGCATCGGAAACTTCTTAGAATCAAAGAAAAGATCATTAAGACGTTGATTGCGAATAGGAACTCCGGTGGATATTGTCGAAAGTGGAGCGGTAACGCTGAACTTACCGGAGGCGTCGACACTGCCTTCAATGCCGCTGATAGTGGCTGGTTCAACGATGTAGGATTTCTTGATGGTGGCAAAGCTAATCGAAGAGGCTTCACTATCAACAGAGTAATTATCAGAAGCAAAGGCGAGAGAAGAAGACAAGGTTAAAGCCAACAGCGTTGCCGACGAAATACATTTCATTGTTTATTTCCTTCTTATTGATTGTGTGTTGATATCCTTATCGACTATAGACACTTTGTACATCGCTTTATTTCGATGTGAATTTTCTGAATTTCCGATTGCGCCTTATTTGTTTCAAGTGATGCATAATTAAAACAAGGTGTGATTAAATTATTTATACCCAAACAACTTTTTGATTGCTGATAATTCAACCTAACCTAGATGACGCGTAACGTCATCAAATGTTAGTATGTGTCGTCAAACATAATCTGGTAGTAACCCAATGAAAATACATCGAATTAACCCTACAAAACGTTGGTCAGATGTGACCGTATTCAATGGCATTGCAAACTTTGTAGAAGTGCCGGAAAGCGACCTGAGTGCAGACATCAAAGGCCAGACACAACAAATCTTCGCACAGGCAGAAGAAATGCTGGCAACCGTCGGCGCAGACAAAACCCGCATCCTGTCTGTTACCATCTACATCACCAATTTCGCCAACCTGGAAGCGCTGAATGAAGTGTGGGATAACTGGTTTGAAGAAGGCACGGCACCAAGCCGCGCATGTGTGAAAGCAGAGCTGGCAGACCCGGATTATCTGGTTGAGATGGCATTTGTTGCCGCGGCTGGCGAAGAGTTTCAGTAAGCTAGCATTTTCCAAATGAAAAACGCCCTGCAAACAGCAGGGCGTTTTTCGTCTGGCTCTCATCATATATTGCTTGCTAAACGCGATAGCTAGACAGTTGTTCGTTCATTTGAGTGGAGAGGATTCGCAGGTATTCACTGGCTTTTTGGGTTTCATCAATATACTGCGCATTTTCCTTACTAATTGAGCCAATTTGGTCAATGTTTTGGTGAATGTCACCTGCGACCACATGCTGTTCGCCAGCAACATTGTTGATGGAGACGTTGGCTTTAGTCAGCATTTTGACTGCCGTTACGATGTGTTCAAGCACTTCACCGGCAGATTTGGCTTCCTCAACATTCGAGACAGAAATCTCGCGGTTCTTTTCCATCAACGCAAGCATCTCATTGGTACCGCTTTGGAGCCGTTCGATCATCACCCGGATCTCTCCGGTTGAATCCTGAGTTCTGCTGGCAAGTGACCTCACTTCATCGGCGACTACGGCGAATCCTCGGCCTTGTTCACCGGCTCGAGCTGCTTCAATAGCGGCATTCAGCGCCAGCAAGTTTGTCTGTTCAGCAATTTGAAGAATCACGTCGAGAATACCGCTGATGTCTCCAGTGGCACTGGCTAACTCATTAACGACATTGGCTGACTTGGCCATGGATTCATCCTGACTTTCCAAGCTAACGATGACATTCTGAACCACGGAGTTACCGCGCACGACCTCCTGATCTACTTTAGTAATGGCATCGGAGGAAGCGCTTGCACTTTCTGTTACTGACTGTGCAGACTCGTTTAATTGTTGAATGGCATACTGGGCGCGTTCTACTTCCTGACTTTGTTTACCCATCGCCGCTGAAGAATGATCGGCGATTCCAGCCAAAACCTCGGATTCCGCAGAGAGTTTGCTGGATGATTCCATGACTTCTTTGATCGTGGCCTGTATTCGCTCTAGCACTTTATCAAAGTGTCTGGCCATGATGCCGAACTCATCTGAAGCATCAGAATTAAACCGCTTAGTTAAGTCACCTTTACCTTCCGCTATATCTTTAATAGCAGCGATAAAAGCATTTAGGGGTTTGGCCACAACCTGTTTCATCACGAAAAAGTTAATCAGCATAAAAGCAATCACAAAACAGACGACCACCGCGAACGCTTTAAGTGCCGACTGGAAGATCAATGCAGACACATCTTTGTTAGGGTAAGCGATGACAATTTCATAGTCCCATTTGTCATAAGGGAATCGTGCCACTGACCAAGCATCGGGATTGATGTTTAACGCCGACTCAACCACCGCCGTATCAACAGAGTGTGAATGCATTCTGACGCGTTTCTGGTTGTCCAATAACGCAACAAAACCATTATTTAGAACGGTCGACTTACCAATGGCAGAGGCCAATTGTTTAAGATCTGCTGAATAACCCACATACCAAATACCGATAACAGAATTTTGTTTATCAAAAATGGGTTCATAAGCGGTCAGGTAAGGGTCACCAAGGATATCAATTTTGCCGTAATAAGCTTCACCTGCCTGAATTTTCTGATCAACGGCGCCTCCTGGGTGCAAAATGGTGCCAGTAGCGCGTTTACCGTTCTTTTTTACATTGGTGGCAATACGCACAAATTCTGAACCATCTTTAGCAAAAACGGTTGCAGTTCCCCCCATGGTGCTGGTTATCCTGTCGACAAGCTCATAGTTGTTGGCTTGTGGATTGTCACCTAGGTAAAGGTTCAAAGAGTCTCTTTCGCTGACCATAACGCGTTCTCTTAGGTTCGGATTACCCAGCTCCTGACCCTCTTTTTTGAGCAATGCCATGCTTGATGCCACGCGCTCCATAATCAGACTGTGTGTTGTGTCCATTAAGCCAAGCAAGTCATGGCTAAGGTTTTCTTTCTGGATATAGACACTTTCTTTAATGTGATTAGTTTCGTTGATATTGGTTAGCACAAAAGCAATCGCGCTGGCGATAATCCCCAGACTAGCTATGGCAGCGAAGAACTTTCTTTGAAGAGACATTCTCTTTACTCCTTGTGGACCCACTTACAACAAACAAAAGGGAGGTTAGTTAACTAGTTACATATAAAGGTGGCTAAATGTTTCAAAATGTTTCAAAATGTTTCGTCCATGAGTGAATTCTAGATTCGGGTGTCAAGAAATTTAGCGGATACCGGACAAATATCGGTAAAATGTATTAAGGATGAGAATAAATGGGGTCAAAACACACAGTTTTAATCAATTGGTGGCATAGGGATGCAGAATGCGAGCATGAAAATACAACTCGTTTTATTCATGAATGGACATTTGATGGAGGGATAAAAGTCGATGCATCACCTTCTCCTTTTGTTATGCCGGAAAAGGCAAAAGAAGAAGCCATCGATCCGGAAGAAGCGTTTATCGCTGCCATTGCCAGTTGCCATATGATGACCTTTCTGACAGTGGCAGAGAAGCAGCGTTTAAGCGTTGAAAGCTATGCCGATGAGGCCATCGGCACGCTAGGAAAGCTGGAAAACGGAAGAACGGCAGTCACTGACGTGGTGCTGAAACCCAAGATTGTTTTCAGCGGAGAGAATCAACCCACACCTGAGCTGCTAGCTAAAATGCACAAACTGGCACACAAGCACTGCTTCATAGCTAACTCAGTCACCACCAATATCACAGTGGAAAGTGACTAATCATCAAATCGCGCGTCGAGAAAACGCTGCGAAGGCACAAAGTAGTTCGTCCCTGTCTTCGCCTCAACAAAATCCAGCAGCTTGTCATAATCTCCGTTTTCGTCTGCGGTGATCATCTGCTTCAATGACGTTTCTACAACAGACGCCGAGGCTGCAAATCCGACAAACATGGTGCCGTGCTCAATAGCATTTCCGTAGGGACGGTTCTGGCGGTACATTTTGATTTCCTCGCCGTCCACTTCCACCTTACTTTTCTCATTGTGCGCCCATGCGGGCTTTTCATCATCACTCAGTTCAATGTCATCCATCTTAGTGCGGCCAACGACTTTTTCTTGCTGTTCAGTTGGTAGAGCATCCCAGTCCTGATGACGGTCGACATAACGCTGAACCGTGAGATAACTGCCGCCCATCTCGTTATCACTGCCTTCCTGTACCAAAACTGCTTCCGCGCGTTCTTCATCTAGAGGGTTTTCCGTGCCGTCGACAAAATCAATCATGTCTCGGTTATCCAGATACTTAAAACCCTGAATATCTTCAACGAGATCCGCAACATCCGCTAGAGCACGCGCGGCGTATTTGGCGACCTGAAAGTTGAGGTCTTTGCGTTCTGATTTCACCATCAAAAAGATATCACCTGATGTGGAAGGGAAAATGCGGGGACCATCCGCCAGCGCTGGAAAGTCATGGAGCTCAGAAGGGGTTGGCACATCAGGAAACAGAATCGGCCAACTGTTGGCAGAAAACCCCATGGTGACCGACAAACCGGCAGAGGTATCTTTCTGTCGAATGGATTTTTCAATGCCCGGTAGCTGGGAAAGCGCCTCGTTGATCTGGTCAATATTGAGCCACTGATCTTTCAGCGCGAAAGTCAGAAATTCAGCATGGGTAGTAGGATTAGACAATACACCTGGCTGCGCCAGAGACACGAGCTCGTTCATAGATCTTCCTGTTGGTAGAAGTGAGAAATCCCAGTGAGAATAGAACAGGTGAGAAGATCGAGGTGGGGTAGGAATGAGACGCAAGGTAAGAACAGACACAATCCCACAACAAGCTTGTTGATGTCCCGTTTTGCATACATAAAAGATTCATATCATTAGACTTCTTGGGCAAGCGCAACTAGGATAAATTTTCTTTAATTTAATTCAGTTGCATATAGGGGAAACATGCTCTGGCATAAGGTTCAAAACCAGCTCAAACTCCACGATATCAGCCTCGTCGTCGGCCCCAACCGATCAGACAAAACCAAGTTTCTGGTAGAGCAATATGGCGATACGCCATTCACCATTGATGTTTCCAAAGCCAAGCTCGCCTATTGCGGCGGCGATACCACGATCACTGATGAAGAATGGCAACAAATCATTGAGCGTGATTGTCCATTTATTACCGTCGATGATGCCCATCTGCTTAAAATGCCTGACCTGCTCAAGTTGATTGAAATCTCGGTAGAAACCAAAAAACGCCTTTATATGTCATGCAACGAAACCATTGTTTCTGACCTGCCTGCACTGCTGACTCATGCCAGAACGCATCATCTGTCAGTGGTTAAACTGGAAAGGCTAACCGCGAATGATGTATGTGCATGGGTGTTGGGAGAGTTCGGGTAGGTTCTTTTTTCTTCCTCTTTCTAAGGGGAAGATTAGGGGATATTTGGTTGGTTCTGTCCCTTCCGAGACTGAATCCCTTCTTGCCGAGTCATTACTAAGTCTGTCTTTACGATACTTTATATATTCTGAACCTTACTTTTCCACTGTTGAAACACACAGTAGATACAAAGGTGTCGCATAATACCCAAGTAGTCCCATTTTGGCGTATTTTCACAAGGTCGTTCTTGGCTTTGTAAGAAAAAACTTTAAAAACAAAAAGGAAGCTAATTTAAAAGTACAGCAGCTTGTTATTAGTGGACAAAATGGGGCGTTTAAATACACCACTTTGGTGTCCAATACACTGTTATACCTCAGGATTATATGAGTGAGATTGAGCTGAAAATAAATGAAATTGCCCAAGGTTTTCTTACGAGAGAGCAGGGGGAAATGTGGTTCAACAATCTTAAAAATCAGGAAAAGTCAGACGCTCTGAGTTCCTTATCTAAGTTTATAACTCAGTCACACCCGACAAATGAAGAAGTAAGCAAGGCAATTGTTATGTCTGGGCTAAACCCAAACTTCACACCATGCGTGTTAATAAGAAAGTTTGATCTCAGTGATGCTTTGCACAAGATAAATCTGTTGCCAGATATTGAGATTGATAAATCTTGGTGTTTGCTTATGTCGCTATTCACTATAAGTGACTCTCGCCGAAGAAGGCTGTCATGTGGGAAAGGGTGTAGGCACTGGTGGCACAACCTAAAATCGGTATAACAAGGCAATCAACGAGGGACGCTTTGTCACTGCGGCAGCTTTTCAAAGTGTTGTGAATACAAGGGATTAAAGCATTTTGGGTGGTTTGATAAGCGCCCCTTATTGCGACTTTATACCTTATTTGTCACTCAGTGAGGACCATACATGGATATTGATGTTCTATTACAGGGATTATCTGAGGCAGCCAAGAGCCCTTTGGCATTTGTGGCCTATTGTATAGTCATACTTGGTTGGGCTTCTATTGCGTGGAAGGAATCAAGATTCAAGACGATTGCTAAAAACCTAGAACTGATACCTGAAGCTCAAAGACTTGAGGCGATGAAGCTCGAATATGGTCTTGAGCCAAAAGAGGGACTAAGTGCAGAGTCTTACCTTAATCTAAAGAAAAAGAACTATTTATTCTTAGCCTTCGGGATAACGGTAATTGCAGCATTGCTGATATCGACATTAGCAATTTACCGATCAATTCAAATTGATAAAGCAAATGTTGCCCAACAGACAATGAATATTGCTTATGAAACTTTCATCAGAGGTACAACCACTGCTGACGACAATCGTTTCAAAATTTCTATAGGAAAGCTAGAAGAAGCATTAGCTGTAAACCCTTCATATTCAGGTTACGTAAATCTAGCAGATATATACGACGAAGTGGGAAATGTAGATGCTGCCCTATGGGCGAGCACAAAGGCAGCAGATTTAGATCCAAGTAACCCTAGCCCTGAGCTATACATCGGGATGTTTTTGAAGGATAAAGGGGAGCTTGAAGAAGCGCTAGAACACTCCAAGAAAGCTTTAGAGCTATTCAATGCTATGGATATCGAAGATGATGAGTTCATGGTTACGATACTGGTAAACATTGGGAACATTTATTACGAGATGGCAGATTCTTCAATTGGTGATGAGAGAAATGAATTTGCGCAGTTAGCCAATGAACAATATTACCAGCCAGCTTTGGAGCTGCGAGGAAGTATTAAAAATAAAAGATTTCTCGCCAATTTGCTTGGAAATGCAGCGAACAATCATCGCCTGTTAGAGCAGTTCGTTCTTGCTGAAGGTTTAATGTTCCAGTCAATAGCGATTAAAGAAAAACTGGCAAAACAATCTCCTCTATGGAGTAGCTTGGGGGTTGGCTACTTCAACCTGGGCGATGTTTATCTAAAACAAAAGAAACTTGCTGAAGCAAAAAAGTATTTTGATCTAAGCGAAGATATTTTTACGGCGTCAGATCACCAAATCGGATTGGGTAGTGTGCATCTTGCCAGAGGGGATGTTGCACTAATCAACAATAACCTCCAGTTAGCTAAACAGGAATGGCAGGCTGCTCGTCAAATATTTAGCTCAAATGGGCTTGATCTATATACGAATAAAGCTACTGAAAAGCTGGCTAGCTTAGATGACTAAACGAAACATAGCTTCAAGTTTGAAGAGCGACACTTAGCCTGCTCTGTGTTCACTGCATTTCTCCGCTGTTCTAAAGTGTGAAAGAACCAAAAGCCAAACAGCCAAAACAAAAAGCCCCGCATTCGCAGGGCTTTTCAATCTCAACTTTCGAAACTCTTATCTCGAATCTTGCCTTAGCGCTTATTCTTCAAATAACGCTTACGACGCTCTTCTTTGTGTTTCGCTTTTTCTTCTGCTTTCTGCGCTGCGGCTTCTTCTACTTCAACCAGTTCCTGACTGATCATGTCTGGGTGTTCCAGTGTGATAAGACCCAGAGCACCGTTGCGAAGGTCGTTAATCAGAATCTCTGAGGCTTTGTGCAGGTCGATACGGCCGCCAGCACGTAAACAGCCGCGTTTCTCGCCAATCGCTTCCATCAGTTCCACTTCAGTTTCTGGTAGCTCTTCGATGTTGTAGCGCTTTTTAAGCAGTTCAGGGTAAGCGCTTGCGAGATATTCCACGGTGTAGAAGGCCACTTCGTCATATTCCATCGCGGTATCTTTTACTGCGCCAGTCGCTGCAAGGCGGAAGCCACTGTGTGGGTTTTCCACTTTTGGCCACAGGATCCCTGGGGTGTCAGAAAGTACCACACCGTTTTGCAGGTTAATGCGTTGCTGTTGACGGGTCACAGCCGGTTGGTTACCGGTTTTCGCGACGACACGGCCAGCCAGTGTGTTGATGATGGTGGATTTACCGACGTTTGGAATGCCCATGATCATGGTGCGAATGTTCTTGCCCATTTCTTCACGGTGAGGGGCAAGCTTACGGCAAAGATCCATGATTTTGTTCACTTCACTGATTTGCTCAGTAGTGATCGCCATCGCTTTTACGCCTTGCTCTTTCTCAAGGTGATCAAGCCAAAGGGCAGTCATCTCCGGGTCAGCCAGATCGCGCTTGTTCAGCACTTTAATCACTGGCTTATCTTTGCGGATGCGGCGGATCATCGGGTTTTCACTGCTGAACGGAATGCGCGCGTCCAGTACCTCGATGATCACATCGATTTTTGGTACCACTTCTTCGATTTCTTTGCGCGCTTTGTGCATGTGGCCCGGGAACCACTGGATGGAATTGTTAATCATGCGAATGATTGCCTTTGTAATTCTGTATAAACGCCTTTCAACATGCGCTGAGGCGAAAAGTTGTCGGCGATTTTAGCACTTAACGGAGGCTTGATAAAAAATAACTGGAAGAACAGGGGGAGAGTGGTGAGAGATTAGCCGATTTTCTTATTCGACCTTCTGGGTCGGCCCGCGTTTACCAGGGTTAGCAGCAAAGAAATCTTCCAAGCGCTGTGGCATGCCCAAATAGAAACCCTGGAAGTAATTGATGTGCAGGGCGCGCATGGCTTCGTATTCTTCCTGATTCTCGATGCCTTCCACTAATATTTCAGCATTCACTTCGTTGGCGAGGGCAACAGCACGCAGCATGGTTTCTACTTCGCCTTCTACATAACGTTGCACTAAAGAACGGTCGATCTTAATTAGGCTTGGGCGAATCATACGTACACGCATTTCCTCTGAGCCCTCTACGCCGTAATCATCTACCGCGATTTGGAAGCCGTTATTAATAGATTGTGTAATGGCAACGGAGAGCGAGAGGGTGTCGGCATGCAGGTGTTCGACAACTTCCAACACAACGTGATGACGGGGGATCCCCAATTCGGCGAGGCGCTTAACTATCAGGTTCTGGTTGGAGAAGGTTTCAATAGAAGCGACAGCGGAAGACGGCAGCATGTTGAGGAAGATTGAGTGATTGCCAGCAAAGGATGAAAAGTTTCGGAGATGGATAACGCGGGCAAGTTTGTCGATACTGATTTGGTTTATAAAGTCCGGATGGTCGTGATCGAGCTTTCTGAAAAGATGTGCAGGGCAGGCTGGCTCTCCATCCGTTTTTCTGGCCCGCACCAGTGCTTCAAACCCAAGTACCGTGCCATTTGCCCGGAAGATAGGCTGAAAGACACTGCGAAGTTCCAATCCATTGAAGACAGCCATCACGTCACCATTTGTATCGGTGCGCAGGCATTCCTCAAATTCAGATTGTGTCCTCAAGTGCTTAACCACAACTACCTTACCTCTCAATCAGACCTGACCGATGTTACGCGAAAGCGTACTATCGGCAAATCAATCATTAGCTTGCATGCTAGATTAATGTGATCTTCTCCGAGGTGAGACGCTTTTTTGCGCTTGGGAACCTCGCTGAAAGCCACGTAATGTCTGCCTTCTCTTACAATTGTTATCTTTGTCTTAATGGCAATGACGTGCAAGACGAGGGAGACAAAAATCATCTTCCACTCACCGCTCGCGTAAAAGCGGGATGTAAATAAAATGTTACGCACTGGTGTTCTGTAAAACCCGCCCGGGTGTTTTCCTCTCTCTGTTGAACCGCTATCGTTTTTTGTAGAGACGAAACAGGGAGGCGTGGCGATGAAACAGCATCAATACGAATCTAAGCCGTTGGATTCTAAAGGTCAGATCGCGTGGACGGATGACGAACATGAGGTCTGGACGCAGCTTGTCGCCAGACAATTAGACTGCATCAAGGGCAAGGCGTGTCGTGAGTATTTTGATGGGCTGGCATTGTTGGATTTGCCCACAAATTGTGCGCCACAGATATCTTCCATCAACCGTGTTCTGGCAGAAACAACGGGTTGGCAACTGGAGCCTGTGCCAGCTTTGATTGATTTCGACCATTTCTTCGCGCTGCTTGCATCAAAACGGTTTCCTGTCGCGACCTTTCTTCGCACTCAGCAGGACTTTGACTATCTACAAGAGCCTGACTTCTTCCACGAAATTTTCGGTCATTGCGCCATGTTGACGCATCCAGCGTTTGCTTCATTTACCCAACATTATGGCAAGCTGGGAGTGAACGCATCGAAGGCAGATCGCGTATATCTTGCAAGGTTGTACTGGTTTACGGTTGAGTTTGGGCTGGTTCAAAACGATGAGGGGCTATCAATTTACGGCGGTGGAATCTTATCTTCGCCAGCGGAAACCGAGTATGCCTTTAATAGCGATGAACCGGTTCGGAAGAAGCTGGATGTGATCGACGTAATGAGAACGCCTTATCGCATCGACATTCTGCAACCGATCTACTTTTATTTAAGTACGCTCGACGAGCTGTACGAACTCGAGAAACTCGACTTGCTTGCGTGTGTGAACAGGGCAAAAGCCCTTGGTCTGCATGCGCCACTTTACCCTCAGAAAATCGCACAATAGGGAGAATGAAATGGAACAATTGTCAGAACTGCAATGTGAAGCCTGCCGTGCAGATGCGCCAAGAGTGGACGGTGATGAAGCGGCAAGTTTGATGTCCACGCTTCCTGAGTGGCAACTGCTGGAGGTCGATGGCATCAACCAATTGCAACGCGTTTATAAGTTCCGCAACTTCAAATTGGCGTGGGAATTTGCAGACAAGGTGGCGGAGTTAGCAGAAGCTGAAGGACATCACCCGGCCATTCTTCTGGAGTGGGGAAGCTGTTCAGTTACTTGGTGGACCCACAAAATTAAAGGTTTGCACAAAAATGATTTTATCTGTGCAGCCAAGACAGATTTGTTGTGCGAAGACTGATCTTCGCTAAAAAGTAAGAAAGGGGCGCAATGCCCCTTTATAGAGAAAACAGCGACAGCTAAATGCTACACCTCAAACCTCGTTCCCTGATTTCTGCCTTCCGCATTGGCATCTCATCAATAACCTGCACCATTTCGTTGATATCAAAACCCTGACGCCAACGGGCTTTTTCGGTGCCATCCTTACCGATCAATACCGCGGTATGCTCGTTGTTCCGCACGCGATATTTGTTCATCAGTTTGATGATTTCCTGCGAAGAGAATAGGCCTCGGGAGTCGGACAGATCGTTCATGTCTAAAATGAGCGTATGGAGGTCTCTGTCATCAATCTGGCAGCGATGAACCAGCAACTGACGCTCAAAAGAGGCCACGTTCTCATCGAAACCTTTTGAAAAATAGATAAGTGTTCGGTGGGGTTCAATCAGACCGTACATCGGGTAGGCGAGCGTGTTTGTGCTGAACCACAGCCCAGTCAGAGCCAACCCAAGATAAGTGAACGTTTTCATGATACACGCCCTTCCACAAAGAACATGTTTGCTAGTACGTAAGCATAGTTCGTTCGGATTGATCTCTCCTGCCTGTACTAAAAAATACAGAACGATGCTCCATATAAGTGCGTCGTGTCACTCCTAGCTAAGGAGTGACTAATATAGTGCGTTGGGCAGGTTTCTATGCACCATTCTTAAGCATCTTGAATTTTGTGTTCGTGTCTATAACGTTTGATGCTCTGTATAAAACCTTTTTTATTTCATTGGGTTGTTATTTATTTGCGAGCAATATCTCGTTTATGGCAAGGCTCTTGCTCAAGGGTATCCCAGATACTCAAAAGGAGCTTTTGCAATGAAAGGGAAGAAGTTTGCATTAAATTGGGTAAGTGCTGCGGTTATCGCTGGTGCTGGCATCTCATTTCAGGTTGTCGCTGAAGAAGACACCATCAAAGTGGGTGTCTTGCATTCGCTATCTGGCACGATGGCGATCAGTGAAACGACGTTGAAAGACACCGTGTTGATGATGGTGGACGAGCAAAACAAGAAAGGAGGTTTGCTCGGCAAGAAGCTGGAAGCCGTTGTGGTTGACCCAGCTTCAAACTGGCCGCTGTTTGCCGAAAAAGCACGCGAACTGATTGAGAAAGAAGAAGTAGATGTTGTGTTCGGCTGCTGGACATCCGTTTCACGCAAATCTGTCTTACCTGTATTCGAAGAACTTAACAGCCTGCTGTTCTATCCTGTTCAGTACGAGGGTGAAGAGTCCTCGAAAAACGTGTTCTACACTGGCGCTGCGCCTAACCAGCAGGCGATTCCTGCTGTTGACTACCTGAAAAAAGACCTTGGCGTTGAGCGCTGGGTACTGGCAGGTACTGACTATGTTTACCCACGTACGACCAACAAAATCCTCGAAGCCTATTTGATTGACAGTGGTGTTGCGAAAGAAGACATCATGATCAATTACACCCCATTTGGTCACTCTGATTGGCAGTCAATCGTTGCTGACATCAAGAAATTCGGTGCTGCCGGTAAGAAAACCGCAGTGGTTTCTACCATCAACGGTGACGCCAACGTGCCTTTCTACAAAGAGCTTGCTGCTCAGGGCGTAGAAGCGGAAGACATTCCAGTGGTTGCATTCTCGGTTGGTGAAGAAGAACTGTCTGGTATGGACACTTCTGCGCTGGTGGGTCACCTCGCAGCATGGAACTACTTCATGAGTGTTGAAACTGACACCAACGACGAATTCGTTGAGAAGTGGCATGCCTATATCAAAGACGACAAGCGTGTGACTAACGACCCAATGGAAGCCACTTACCTGGGTTTCAACATGTGGGCGAAAGCGGTTGAGAAAGCAGGCACCACAGATTCTGAAGCCGTTCAGGAATCGATCATTGGTGTGACTGTTCCAAACCTGACTGGCGGTTTCGCGACCATGATGCCTAATCATCACATCACTAAGCCTGTGTTAATTGGTGAAATTCAGGACGACGGTCAGTTCGTGACCGTGTGGGAAACCCCGGACGTTGTTGCGGGTGATGCGTGGTCTGATTACCTGACTGGTTCAAAAGATTTGTTTGCAAGCTGGCTGAAGCCAATGTCTTGCGGCAGCTTCAATGTCACCACGGGCCAGTGCTCAGGTGTCGCTGAATAAGTTCTGATTCTATCTACTAGGGTAGGGAGTCCATAGAGACTCCCGCCCGGAAGGTTGCTTCCAGTTTACCTGCCTTTGCGGTGCCGTCTCCTTGCACATATGAACCGCATTGGCAGGATTTTTTCGAAGGATCGATTCATGCATCGTTTGACAGCAACAATGAATCGCCTGCTGTGGTTGTGCCGCTTACTCGTTCTTATGAGTAGCGTACTGATAACAGCACAGGCGAACGCCGACATTTCGGAGATGTCCCAAGCCGCAAGCGCACTTGCGGGTAAATCGTTTGGTGACAAAGAAGCCGCGATTGCTTTTATCGCGTCAGCTGTGTCATCAGAACAAGCAACGGTTTCCAACATTCAACTTCTTGAAGGCTTGCTGAATAAGCAGGTGGTTTACGACAAGAAAGCCAAATCTGTTTGGTATCTTGCCGAGCCGCCATTGGCGAAAGGCAGCGAGCTGACCAATATTCTCTCTGCCGACACTGTGACGGTAGAAAAGAAACGCCAGTACCGTGCGGTGACCATCAATAACAAAATCCGCAGTCAGATAAAGACCGCCATGGCGACAGGTGCACTGTCCAGCGCTGATGCAGAAACACGTCAAACCGCGGCTAGGCGCATGATTGGAGAGCTTGATGCCTCCTTACTGCCCACTATCATTTCGATACGCGACGCCGAGAGTGACACTGTCACTAGAAAGTATCTCTCCACGGCAATTTCTGTGTACGCAGTGACAGAAGGCAGCGAAGCAACGCAGGCCATGGAAGCAAAGCAGACCATGGAAGCCATAACTTTCCTGTCTGGCGTTGGTTTGCCCGAAGCCTTTGATGCGCTGCAGGCAGCAAGAGCGAAAGTGCAGAGTGATGATGTTGAAACCATCACAGCGCTTGATAAAGCGATTGCTGAGTATGAACAGAGCCAGCGTGTAGTGAATGCCGCCCAAACTTTGTATTTCGGTTTAAGTCTTGGGTCGGTACTAGTGCTCGCGGGGATCGGCCTTGCCATCACGTTTGGTGTGATGGGCGTGATTAACATGGCGCATGGTGAGTTGATCATGATCGGTGCGTATACCACCTATGTGCTGCAACAACTTTTCCCGGCGCAAACCGGCATGGCGCTGCTGCTTTCTATTCCTTGCGCCTTTGTGGTTTCCGGTTTGGTGGGCATGGCGATTGAGCGTTCGGTGATTCGACATCTTTACGGCCGGCCATTGGAAACCCTGCTGGCGACCTTCGGCATCAGCCTTATTTTGCAACAAGCTGTGCGTAGTATCTTCTCTCCGCTTAACCGTTCTGTCAGCACACCTGATTTTATGAGCGGCATGATTGAAGTCACGCCAATGTTAGAGCTGACAGCCAGCCGCATGTACATCATGGTGTTCTGCCTGATGGTCTTCTTTGCACTCCTGTTTATTTTGAAGCGCACGCCTTTGGGCTTGCAGGTTCGTGCCGTGTCGCAAAACCGTGCAATGGCCCGCGCGATGGGTGTGCGCTCTGAATGGGTCGATATGGCGACCTTTGGTTTGGGCTCAGGCATTGCCGGTGTAGCGGGCGTGGCACTTTCCCAGCTCACCAACGTGGGACCGAACATGGGTCAGGCTTACATCATCGACTCTTTCATGGTGGTGGTCTTCGGCGGCGTTGGAAACCTATGGGGAACGTTGGCTGCAGGCTTGAGCCTCGGTGTGTTCAACAAAGTCTTGGAACCTTGGGCGGGCGCTGTATTGGCGAAGATCCTCGTTCTGGTGTTCATCATCCTCTTTATTCAAAAACGTCCTAAAGGTTTGTTTCCGCAACGTGGACGCATGGCGGAGGACAACTAAATGGTCACTAAATCTCTTTTCGACCGCTCAACGGTAATGATGATTGTGGTGCTGCTGGGCATTGGTTTTCTGGTGCCTATCCTAAACCTGGTGGTACCGGCAGGCAGCGTTTTTTATCTTGAAACGTATACCGTTTCTCTACTCGGAAAATATCTCTGCTTCGCCATTCTCGCGCTGTCAGTGGATTTGGTTTGGGGTTATCTCGGTATTTTGAGTCTGGGCCACGGCGCGTTCTTCGCACTCGGCGGTTATGCCATGGGTATGTATCTGATGCGCCAGATTGGTGATCGTGGCGTTTATGGTAACCCAGAACTGCCGGACTTTATGGTGTTCCTTAACTGGCAGGAACTGCCGTGGTTCTGGTTCGGCTTCGACCAATTCTGGTTTGCCTGTTTGATGGCAGTCGCGGTACCTGGTCTGTTGGCCTTTGTATTCGGCTGGCTGGCATTCCGCTCCCGTGTGTCCGGCGTTTATCTCTCCATCATGACGCAGGCGATGACGTTCGCTTTGATGCTGGCATTCTTCCGCAATGAAATGGGATTTGGCGGCAATAATGGCCTGACGGATTTCAAAGACATTCTCGGTTTCAGCCTTCAAAGCGATGCCACCCGAATTGGGTTATTTACGGCGACTGTGATGGCGTTACTGCTGGTTTACTTGTTGTGTCGTGCGGTGGTTGTCAGCCGATTAGGTGCATTGACGATCGCCATTCGCGATGCGGAATCCCGCACCCGATTTGTTGGATATCGCGTTGAGAACAGCAAGCTCTGGTTATTCGTGTTGTCTGCTGCCATCGCAGGTGTGGCGGGTGCGCTATATGTCCCGCAGGTGGGCATCATTAACCCGGGAGAATTTGCGCCGCTGAACTCGATTGAAATCGTGGTTTGGGTAGCACTGGGTGGCCGCGCGACTCTCTATGGCGCTGTCATTGGTGCTGTGTTGGTGAACTACGCGAAAAGCTGGTTCACGGTTGAATTTCCAGAAGTGTGGCTGTTTGCGTTGGGTGCGTTGTTTGTACTCGCGACCTTGTATCTGCCAAAAGGCGTAAGTGGACTGTTTCGCAAGGAGGCAAACGCATGATGTCGAGAACCTTGGTGGTCGAAGGCATGAACCACCAAAAAGAACAACTGCCTGAGACCAATCCTACGGCGGAGCTGCTGAATGAAATCACCCGACGTGATCAGGTATTCAGCTTCCTGAAGCCTCAATACAACCCCAAAGTCGACGTGAAAAACGGCATGTTGCTTTACGTCGAAGGAGTGTCGGTATCTTTTGATGGTTTCAAAGCGATTAACGATTTGAACCTGTACATCAAAGAAGGCGAGCTTCGCTGCATTATCGGGCCAAATGGTGCGGGTAAAACCACCATGATGGACATCATCACGGGTAAGACGAGACCGGATGTGGGCGACGTCTGGCTTGGTCAGCAATTGAACCTGCTCAAGATGGATGAAGCGGAAATTGCCAATGCGGGCATTGGCCGAAAATTCCAGAAACCTACCGTATTTGAAGCGCTGTCAGTTTGGGAAAATCTTGAGCTTGCCATGGCGGGTGAGAAATCCACCTGGCATCTGTTCCGTGCCGTTTTATCCGGTGAGCAGAAATGCGACATAGAAAGAGTACTCGAACTAATAGGCTTAGACACACAGTCCAGAATGTTGGCGGGCAAGCTTTCCCATGGCCAGAAACAGTGGCTTGAAATCGGCATGCTGCTGATGCAGAAACCTAAGTTGTTGTTGGTGGACGAGCCTGTGGCGGGCATGACGCATCAGGAGATGGATCGTACTGCTGAGCTACTGCTTTCTTTGGCTGGCGAGCATTCCATCATGGTGGTTGAACACGATATGGATTTTGTTCGCAGTATTGCGTCGACGGTGACCGTGCTTCACCAAGGGCATGTGCTGGCAGAAGGATCGATGAAGTCGATTCAGGATGACCAGCGTGTACGTGAAGTGTATTTGGGTCAATAGGAGAGAGTTTAATGCTGACGGTAAATGGATTAAATCAGCGTTACGGAGAGAGTCAGACACTCTGGGATCTTTCAATTGAAGCGCCAAAAGGACAATGCACCGTGGTGATGGGACGCAATGGCGTCGGAAAAACCACCTTGCTGCAAAGCATCATGGGATTATTGAAAGTCGATACTGGCCAAATCCTGATGGAAGGTAATGACCTTGCCCCGCGTCGCGCCGAAGACAGACCGCGGGCGGGTGTGGGCTATGTGCCGCAGGGTCGTCAGATCTTCCCAAGATTAACGGTTGAGGAAAATCTGGAAATCGGCCTGCCCATCCGCCCTAAGAACGACAGGAAAATCCCTGATTACATCTATGAGTTGTTTCCTGTCCTGGCGGAAATGAAGCGTCGCTTTGGCGGGGATTTATCAGGTGGTCAGCAACAGCAATTGGCGATTGCCCGCGCTTTGGTGATCGACCCCAAGCTATTGCTTTTGGATGAGCCGACAGAAGGGATTCAGCCAAACATCGTGCAGGAAATTGGCGACATCATCTGCAAACTCAATCAGGAGATGGGCCTCACTGTCATTCTTGTTGAGCAGAAGCTGCCATTTGCACGCAAAGTCGGCGACAGATTCTGTTTGCTTGATCGCGGAAGAAGCGTGGCTAGCGGCGAAATGGGCGAGCTTTCTGACGATCTGATTCGACAGTATCTGACGGTGTAGGAGTGATTGTATGGCACAAACGCTCTCTGATGTTTATGAAAGCAATGTCCTGAACACCCAGTCTCACGGCCGATGGGAAGCGGAACTTCGCCTCGGGTATCAGCACAACGGTACCCGAACGGTATTGCGTGATTGCCTGCACCGTGGCCCTTTGGCGGTGCAGCGCGCTTTGTATCCGGAAGGCGGCGTATGCCACAGCCATTTGTTGCATCCGCCGGGCGGTGTGGTGGGTGGCGACAGCCTGAATGTGTTTGTCGAGGCCAAAGACGGCGCAGAAGCATTAATTACCACTCCCGGCGCGACTCGTTTTTATCGCTCAGACGGTCGCGTTGCGACGTTAAACCAATCGCTGAAAGTGGGTGAAGATAGCCGTCTTGAGTGGTTGCCGTTGGAAAACATTGCGTTTCCGAATGCCCATCTTGTCACCCGTACTGATATTCAAATTTCCTCTCATGCGCGCTTTGCAGGCTGGGAAATTTGGACTTTGGGACAGCCTGTTTCCAACCAAGCCTTCGATAAAGGCGTGATTGATGGAATGACCACGATTTCCATCGACGACAAGCTCGTTCTCTGCGAGCGCCTACGCGTCAATCCAGCCACGCTACAACACTCTGCCGCGGCGCTTCGTGGCTATCCCGTTGTCGGTTCTATGTTCGTGTGTGGCGACGCAGAGGCTTTGTCTGAGTTGCTTAAAAGCTGGTGGGCTGAACAGGACAAGCCGAAAGAGCTGGAGCTTGGCATTACCTATATAGACGGATTGCTGGCTGTGCGGGCATTGGCATCAAACACAGAAACCCTGTTCCACATTCTGACGGAATGCTGGCTAAGAATTCGAAAACACTGGACCGGCGCAACCCCTGATGTACCGAGGATCTGGCGTACTTGATTTATAGCGGTGTATTGACCGCGAAAACTGCGAGGAGTCAACACATGGAGTTAACCCCGAGAGAAAAGGACAAGCTGCTGCTATTTACCGCTGCTTTACTTGCCGAACGACGCAAAGAACGTGGCTTGAAGTTGAACTATCCCGAATCTGTCGCCTTGATCAGCGCCGCCATTATGGAAGGTGCTCGAGACGGTCGAACCGTGGCGGAGTTGATGGATTACGGCCGCACTATCCTGACCGTCAATGACGTGATGGAAGGGGTGCCAGAGATGATCCACGACGTCCAGGTGGAAGCGACTTTCCCTGATGGCACCAAGCTTGTCACTGTTCACGATCCGATTGTGTAGGAGGCCAAGATGAAACTAAAAACAGGTTCCTTTACGCCGGGTGAAATTCGCGCAGCAGACGGGGAAATCGAGCTCAATGCAGGTCGCCCAACTGTTACCGTTGATGTAGCAAACACAGGTGATAGGCCAGTTCAGGTCGGCTCTCACTATCACTTTTTCGAAGTGAACGACGCGCTGGTTTTTGAACGCAACATGACAAAAGGATTTCGTCTCAACATTCCTTCAGGTACGGCGGTGCGTTTCGAACCAGGTCAAAGCCGCTCGGTAGAGCTTGTGGCTTACGCGGGTTCCCGCGAAGTGTATGGCTTTCAAGGGCGCTGCATGGGTCCGATAGATGGTGCATCAAACAGCGATAAGGATGATTGAGATGAGTAAGAAAATATCCCGAAGCGCTTATGCAGAAATGTTCGGTCCAACCACAGGCGACTGTGTGCGTTTGGCCGACACCGAACTCTGGCTGGAAGTGGAAAAAGACTTCACGGTTTACGGCGACGAGGTGAAATTCGGCGGCGGTAAAACTATTCGCGATGGTATGGGACAAAGCCAACGCCCGAGCAGCGAAACACCGGACATGGTGATCACCAATGTTGTCGTGCTCGATTACTGGGGCATCGTAAAAGCAGATGTCGCTGTAAAAGGCGGTCGCATTGCGGGTATAGGCAAAGCCGGTAACCCGGACATTCAGGACAATGTCGATATCATCATTGGCCCGGGCACTGAAGTGGTGGCGGGTGAAGGTCAAATCCTGACAGCGGGCGGCATTGATTCTCACATCCACTTTATCTGCCCGCAGCAAATCGAAGAAGCGCTGACCTCTGGCGTGACTACTATGATCGGTGGCGGTACTGGCCCAGCGACAGGCACCAATGCGACAACCTGTACGCCGGGACCTTGGAACATTCACCGCATGCTCGAATCGTTGGATGCGTTCCCGATGAACTTCGGTTTGCTGGGTAAAGGTAACGCGAGCTTATCGGACGCGCTGGACGAGCAAATTGCGGCGGGTGCCTGTGGCTTGAAACTGCACGAAGACTGGGGCTCGACGCCAGCAGCGATTGACTGCTGTTTAAGCGTCGCGGAAGTGACGGATACTCAGGTCGCGATTCACACCGACACGCTCAACGAGTGTGGCTTTGTGGAATCGACGCTGAGTGCCATTGGCGACCGCGTTATCCATACCTATCACACTGAAGGCGCGGGTGGTGGCCATGCGCCGGATATCATCAAAGCGGCAGGCCTTGCAAACGTATTACCGTCTTCGACTAACCCAACCCGTCCTTACACGGTCAACACGGTGGATGAACACCTCGACATGTTGATGGTGTGTCACCACCTTTCACCGTCCATCGCCGAAGACATCGCGTTCGCGGAATCCCGTATTCGCCGCGAAACCATTGCGGCGGAAGACATGCTTCACGACATGGGGGCGTTTTCGATGATTTCGTCGGACTCGCAGGCCATGGGACGAGTCGGTGAAGTCATCCTTCGTACCTGGCAAACCGCGCACAAGATGAAAGTGCAGTTTGGTGCGTTGGAAGGCGACAGTAGCTATAGCGATAACGCGCGAATCAAACGTTATGTGGCGAAATACACCATTAACCCGGCGATTACTCATGGCGTCGCCCATGAAGTCGGCTCGATTGAAAAGGGCAAATTGGCGGACCTGGTACTTTGGAAGCCTGCTTTCTTTGGCGTGAAACCTTCGCTGGTGATCAAAGGCGGCTTAATTGCTACCGCGCCTATGGGCGATCCAAATGGCTCCATTCCAACACCTCAGCCTGTGCATTACCGCCCTATGTTTGGTTCTTTTGGTGCAGGCCCAGCACAGAGCTCGCTGTTGTTTATGTCTCAGATGTCGATTGATAACGGTGTACCGGAAATGCTGGATCTGAAGAGTGGTGCAGTGGCAGTGAAAAACTGCAGAAACATCCGCAAGAAAGACATGAAACTGAACGACTGGCAGCCAACGATCGAAGTGGATCCTCAAACCTATGAGGTGCGCGCAGACGGCCAATTACTGGTTTGCCAGCCTGCTGATGTGTTACCGATGGCGCAACGTTACTTCCTGTTCTGAGGTGAAAAATGATCGAATTTACAGAAATCATCAAAGCATCGGATGTCAGGGAAAGTGATATCACCGAATTGGCGACGATTCATCTTGGCATTGATTCAAGAATAAAAAGCCGTATCCGCGTCACACTGGATAACGGCAGTGAGGCTGGGTTGTTTCTTCCCCGTGGGCAAACGCTTCGCGGTGGTGATGTGTTGGTATCAACCTGCGGCCACCAAGTTCGTGTTATCGCGGCAGAGGAAAAAGTATCAACCGTACACGCTGATGATGGCGTGTTATTGGCTCGGCTCGCTTACCACTTGGGTAACCGCCATGTACCGTTGCAAGTGGGTGATTGGTGGGTACGTTATCAGCATGACCACGTTTTAGACGAAATGGTGGGATTACTCGGAGGCCGTGTGGTGGTCGAAATGGCCCCTTTTGAGCCAGAAGCGGGCGCTTATGGCGGCCACTCATCCGGTCATCACCGTCATCATTGATTTTAGATTTAATACATTCAGTCAAGGAGACAGGACTATGAAAAAATTACTTATCGCTGCGCTGGCATTACCGTTTCCCGCGTTTGCACACATTACTGGCGAACCGCATGCTGAGACGCCGCATCATATTTTGGCCACCGCGCAGGCGCACCCGTTTGAAACTGTATTAATGCTGGTAGCTGCGGCGGGAATTGGCTACATGATTCACCGCATGTTCAACGGCCGTTAGTCATGCAATCCGATTATCGTCTGTTTCAACTTATCAGTCCTTCTTTGCCTGTGGGAGCATTCAGCTACTCACAAGGTTTGGAGTGGGCGATAGAAACAGGCTGGGTTGATAGTGAATCTGCATTGAAGGACTGGCTGGTGAGCTTGGCAACAGACAGCTTGCAACAGCTCGAACTGCCCGTGCTTCGCCGCGTTTTCGCTGCAATGAAGTCAGATGATGTTGTGACGGCAAATCATTGGTGTGATTGGCTGTATGCCAGCCGCGAAACGATGGAACTACGAACGGAAGAGCTTCAGCGCGGACGCACCATGGTGAAGCTGTTGCAGCAGCTTGAACTGGTTGAAGCCGAAAGCCAGTTGGATGTGTTGCTGGCGAAAAGTCAGGTCGCAGGCTTCGCGTATGCCGGAATGAAATGGGGCATAGAAGAAGAAGCCCTTTGCCACGGTTATGCATGGAGCTGGTTGGAAAACTGCGTCGTAGCGGGCGTGAAAATGGTGCCGTTAGGACAAACAGCGGGACAGCGTGTGTTGATGGAAGTGTCTGATGCTTTGCAGGAAGTCGTCGAAGCGTCGCGTTTTATCGCTGATGAACAAGTCGGCTCTTTTGCACCTGCGCAGGCCATTGCGTCGAGCTGCCATGAAACACAATACACGCGGCTATTCCGCTCATAAGGAGAATGAAGATGGATTATAAACAACCGCTAAGAGTCGGTGTAGGTGGCCCAGTTGGGTCAGGAAAAACGGCGCTTTTAGAAGTGCTATGTAAAGCCATGCGTGATACCTATTCGGTGGCTGTTGTCACCAATGATATCTATACCCGTGAAGACCAGCGCATTCTGACCGAGGCCGAGGCTTTGCCTGCAGAACGCATTGTTGGGGTGGAAACGGGCGGTTGTCCGCACACCGCGATTCGTGAAGATGCATCGATGAATCTTGAAGCTGTTGAGGGATTGGCAAAGCTTCATAAAGATCTGGATTTGGTGTTTATCGAAAGCGGCGGCGATAACCTGAGTGCCACGTTTAGCCCTGAACTCGCTGATCTGACAATCTACGTGATTGATGTGGCAGAAGGCGAGAAGATCCCACGCAAAGGTGGACCGGGTATTACTCGTTCTGACTTACTGGTGATCAACAAAATCGACTTGGCACCCTACGTTGGCGCGAACCTCGATGTGATGGATTCGGACACCAAAAGAATGCGTCCGGTGAAACCTTATGTCTTTTCCAACCTGAAAGAAGGTGTGGGGCTGGCGGAAGTGATTCATTTCCTCGAGACGGAAGGAATGTTGAAAAAAGCGGGTTGATAACCCGCTTCTCGATTGGTTATATCTGGGCTCTTTACTTTCCGAACCCATAGTGTCGGCAATAGCAAAAACTGACCCAGCTCACGAGAAGCGTCGCGACTGTCAGTTCGACCAGACCTAGTCGTTCAAGCCATGTCCAGTGAGGGAAGTCTTTTCCCAACCAGAGAATCAATCGCTCCATGGCGACGGCGCTGATAACGGAAGGGAAGGTCAGTGCTGCGAGCGTTGGCTGGAAGGGCTCTTTGAGTAGGTCGATATAGCAGAGATAGACGAACAGGGTCATCATAATACCCACTCCCGCCAAGGCGCCAGCCAAAACAGGATCAGGGGATGGCATGTTCACCAAATACGCGGTGAGCGCAAGGTTCACTGGTGCTGCCATGATTGCCAGTACCGGGCGGGAGTTCCTCGGTAAACTTTCCAAAAAGCAAAGCCGATAAAGCACAAATGGCAACATGCAGAAATACGCGCCGATACAAATGTGGGCCAGCAGGGCAGATTCGTTATCAAACCCCAGTTTTGGACCTGCCAATGTGCTGCTGATTAACCCGACTGGATATAGGAACCAACTCGGGTAGATGTTGCACTTCTCAAAGTTCTTCAACTGGTGAAAGAAGAAATAACACATCATGAAGATGTGCATCGTCATCGCCGGATACCAGACAACCGCTGCCACGCTGACATTCACTTCCGCCAGAAAATCTGCCATTAACAATAGCGACATGGTCATGGGCGCCATTAAGCTACCGTAAAGCGGGTCTCGGAGATCCTGGAAGAAACGCTTTGGCTCAAAGATATATTTGAGCCAAACAGGAGCAATCAACAAAATGCCGATTGTCGAAAGAATGGGGCGGGTGAGATGTCCAGTTATTGGGTGGTAGAGAGACCATGCGACACCTAGCCCAAAAAATGCCATCGCAAGGGAAGACTGGGCGGTAGGTATAAATCGAAATGGGGAGTGGAAAGCCGTCAATCTAACATCCATGAGCTAACTGCAGAGTGGGCATTATACGCCTGCTGATTTATGGTTGTGAGTGCGTTAGCGAAATTTCTTTATTAATTTCAGACAATAGGGGCAGCGAATTTCTGGAAATATCGTTCAGGCCTTGTGTGGCAAGGGTTTAAAGCATAATTCCTGCCGAAAAATCACCCCAAAAGACTGATATTGTCGAAAGCGGAAACCTGATCACAATCACAGAAATGCAATCTAGCCCCTTCGTCAAGGTTACCTATAATCAAATTGCACCCAGAAATTTAGACGAATGAGGATGAGCTTTGAAGCTCGAGTCCGCCGGGCAAAAGAGTGCTGGCGACGAGTTTGGGTCGCATAACAATTTGGACTGTTACACCAGTGTAGAAATACACCAAAACTGAAAAAGTCCTTACACACCACATAGCCCATGAGATGCAAATGCACGAGGCACGGTAGCTCAACGTAGTGAGCAATGTGAGGCACGCTATATCTACGACAACACCACAGTATTCGATTTTCAACCTTTAGAGTTAAGCAAAAAGCCACCGTTTAGGTGGCTTTTCTTCGTGTGGCATTTCTTTGTGAAGTCAGGATTCAGAAAGAAATGCTTCGTCTACCATTTTCCGCGCGCTCTTCGTTTTGAGGCTTCGCTTTTCCTTTTGCTGGTTTTGTTGGCTTTGCCGTTTGCTTTTTAGCGGTTTGCTTCTGTGCTTTTGGCTTTTGAATTGCCTGTTGTGGTTGCTGCTGTTTAGGCTTTTTCTGCTTTGGTTCAACCGGCGCAGGTGGCGTGTCACAAAGCACCACGTAAAACTCTTCGTTAAACGCAATCACGTCGCCATCATAGATTTTGCAACGTTTACGGGTTTCTACTTCGCCGTTCACGAAGACATAGCCTTCAGCGATCGCCATTTTGGCTTCACCACCACCGCTAACGGCGTTGGCGATTTTTAATACTTTATAAAGTTCTACTGGCTGGGAAGAGACTTCAATACCTAGCGCTTCTACTTCAATTTCTTCGTGCGACATGTTCGCTACTCATTTCTTTGTAATTTGCTCGCTGGGAGTTTAGCGTAAGATTCGATACCTGTGCACTCTGAAACGCACGAATGACGTGGTATTGATAGAATTAATGATACTTTATTCAGGTGAGCTGCTGTAGTGCAGAACTGTGACCTGAACGTCATGCACACGTTCGGAATCTCTTGAAACTTGAAAAGGGATGTAATAAAAATACTTTCGTTGTGACAAGTTCTGGAATTTTTTTCAATTTCCACTGTCATATCATTAGCTTCATCCTGCATCTACGAATGAATCTTTCATTCTTAAGAAGTGTGCTCCTTGAGGTAAACGAATAAGGGGAGACAGCCAATAAGTTGGCAAATGCAGATGAAGTGTATTTTAAACACTCAGGAATGTAATGCGTGCGCACTTTCGTTCAAGAAGGTCGGCTCATTTTAACCTGATTAAAAAAAGAGGTGTTCTCTATGAGTAATAAAGCAAGACGCCTGTGGTTTTACCATCAAAGTAAAACGCAAAAGACGCGTCCATCAAAACTGCGTTAATCGCAAAGATACCAGAAACGCCATTCGGCGTTTCTGGTTCCAAAATCTCCTCCCAAAATTCTCTCTATCCCGATTACACCCTCGCTTTATTGATACTTGCACAGAAAAAGTGGGGCAACTGTCAGAAAATTCTATTTAAAATCAGTATCCCAACCCGATGCTGGCTACACTTTAACCATGCCTGCTGATATACAAAAATAACGATTTAATCAGGACGCAACACAACAACTAACACGGATGTCGGGAGAGAAAAAATGAATGTATTGTCTTGGGAGAATATCTCCAAGTTAGCCGGACATACCGTTCAACTGATCGATGGTGCAGAAAACGAATACGATGTGTTGGTTGAGGCCGTCAATGAAGGCGAAGGCAATGGCACGACGAAAAATGACCGTCTTGTTGAGAACTTCACCATGGTACTGGTTGGCCCTGATGAAACTGAATTTCCTCAAGGGAATTATCTGATTTCCCACCACTCAATGGGACAGCAAATTCTTTATATGATGCAAGCTGGTAACAATCGCTACACCATCACTATTAACACCGAGGCGTAAAGGCTTACGCCTCTTTTGTACGCTTACTCGCCAAGTAAGTTGTTGTCTCTCGTATTGAATTCCCGTCTTGATAGATTCGTTGTTATGATACTGCCTTTCTGTCTTCAATTTACCAGAGGCGGTATGCAACGCATTCTTCTCAGTTTTCTCTCGCTCACTCTGCTGTTGTCTTCTCCGGCCTTCGCCCGCGAAGAGGTCTTGGTATTTGCGGCTTCTTCAATGACAACAGCGCTGAATGACATTGTTGATCAATACGAGCTTGAAACAGGAAAGAAGGTGGTTGTTTCTTATGCTTCTTCTTCAGCACTTGCAAGGCAGCTGGCCTATGGTGCACCAGCAGATATCTATATTTCGGCGAATGAAAAGTGGATGGCTTATGTCGTTGAGCAAGGCGTGATTGAACCCAGTGCGGTAATGCCTTGGGTAAGAAACCAATTGGTTATCGTGGCAGGACGTGATGGTAAAACCCTCGATGGCCTCAATCAGCAAGATCTTGTTGCTGCCATCGGTAATAGTCGGCTGGCGATGTCTGACCCTGGTCATGTGCCTGCGGGTATCTATGCCAAAGAATCTCTTGAAACCTTGGGGTTTTGGGGGAGCGTGAAAAGTAAATTGGCATTATCAAACAGCGTTAGAGCCACACTAGCGCTGGTGGAGCGTGGTGAGGCGCCGCTTGGTATTGTGTATTTTTCTGATGCTAATGCTTCTTCGCAGGTGAAAATTGCCGCTGAGATTCCTGCCAACACGCACGCGCCTATCGTATTCCCTAAAGCGCTAACGAAAGAAGCAAACGCAGAGGCTGAGGCCTTCTTTCGTTTTTTAGATTCAGATGCGGCGACGAAAATTGTCACCAACAATGGCTTTGTGGTGACGCCAAAACAGAGCAATGATCACTAATGTTACTCACACCTGTTGAATGGGAAGCGCTGACACTCAGCCTGAAAATATCGTTTGTCGCTGTGGCAGCAAGTTTGCCATTAGGCATCGCGATGGCTTGGTTATTGGCAAGAAAAGAGTTTGCAGGGAAATCTCTGTTAGATGGCTTTATCCACCTGCCTTTGGTGCTGCCACCTGTCGTGATTGGCTACTTGCTATTGGTTGTGATGGGGCGTCGTGGCGCGGTGGGAAGTTGGTTGTATGACACCTTTGGCATTTCTTTTTCGTTCAGTTGGAAAGGCGCTGCATTAGCGTCTGCTGTGGTGGCATTTCCACTATTGGTGCGCGCTGTCAGGCTCTCCATCGAACTCGTGGATAGCAAGCTTGAACAAGCTGCACGAACCTTGGGGGCATCTCCCTGGCGTGTGTTTTTCACCATTACGTTGCCACTAATAGCACCGGGTATTCTCTCTGGTGTGGTGTTGGCTTTTGCCCGTAGCTTGGGTGAATTTGGCGCAACCATTACATTCGTTTCGAATATTCCCGGTGAAACCCAAACCATTCCTCTTGCGATGTTTGCCTTCTTAGAAACACCTGGTGCGGAAGAAAGCGTGGCACGTCTTTGCATCCTTTCTATTGTGATTGCGTTACTGTCGCTGTTTGGCTCTGAATGGCTGAGCCGTCGAATGAAAAAGAAGATGGGGCTGTCATGATTACGCTGTCGCTAAACGTTGATCACAAGCCTTTCCAGCTTAGGGTGAATGAAACGATCCCTTCATCGGGTATTACCGCGGTGTTTGGTCGTTCCGGCGCGGGTAAAACGTCACTCATCAATGCTATCAGTGGCTTGGTTAAACCTGAATACGGACAAATAGCGCTTGGGGATAAAGTGCTGTTCGATAGCGCTGCCAAAATTGACCTCGCGCCCGAGCGAAGACGTATCGGTTATGTGTTTCAAGAAGCGCGTCTGTTCCCTCACATGTCGGTCGAGAAGAACCTCAAATACGGTCAGCCAAAGGAAAACCGCGCTAAGTTTGAAGAAGTCACCGAGTTGTTGGGGATTGAACACTTACTGAAAAGGCATCCCGCCGTGCTATCTGGTGGCGAGAAACAGCGCGTGGCGATAGGGCGGGCGCTTTTGTCTGAACCTGAACTGTTGATCATGGATGAGCCGACAGCTTCTCTGGACGGGCCGCGTCGGCAAGAATTGATTCAGTATTTACTTCGGTTGGCGGTTTCTTTAAATATTCCTGTGCTCTACGTTAGTCACAGTTTGGATGAAATCCTTCAGATTGCAGACAATATGCTGATCTTGAATGAAGGTCAGGTTGTTGCCAATGGACCGCTTCATGATGTTTGGGGCTCAGCGCCAATGCGCCCTTGGCTTTCAGCGAAAGAACAGAGTGCTCTTGTCAGCGCGAAGCTGGTAGGGCATCACGCTAAATATGGGATGGCTCAATTGGACTTGGAAGGAGAAACCATTTGGGTGACTAAGGTTGATGATGCGGAAGGTGCTTTGCTTCGCCTTCGGATTTTTGCCAATGACATTTCTATAGTGAAATCCCGCCCTGT
Organism: Grimontia sp. AD028; assembly: GCF_000973155.1. NCBI lineage: Bacteria > Pseudomonadati > Pseudomonadota > Gammaproteobacteria > Vibrionales > Vibrionaceae > Grimontia > Grimontia sp. AD028. The sequence goes on from NZ_LASY01000063.1 coordinate 37,465, forward strand.
CGATACCAGTATCCGAAATGTATTGCCCGCTATCGTCGAAGACGTGTGTGTTTCCGAGTGCGAAGAGAATGCCTCGGGATATTGTCAGGTCGCGTTACGAATTGGTAACCAAAGATTACTGGCAAATATAACCCAATGGGCAGTCGATGATCTTCAGTTATCACAAGGCGATACAGTCTATGCGCAGCTAAAGGGCGTGAGCGTCACCAAAGGCGATTTGGCATACCAGCACAAGAATTTTTAATAATTTCTATGCCGTTTCTATCGCAAATTGAAGTAGAATTCCTCAGTGTTTGCCGTATACCGTGTGACATTCGCTAACCGCATTTTTTGCTGTTAAACGATAAGGTGTACGAATGAAACGCACTGGGAGGGCGACTTGTATCATGCGTCGCAAAAATACCTCCTAAAAACAAGCAACAGCATAATTTTCACGAGCAGATTAGATACTCTCGTTGAGTAGATGGCTCGTGATGAGTAGTAGGAGAGATAAATGTTTGCATGGCTAACCGGCCTGTTTAAGAAAGAAAAGCTCAAGTCGACGGATTGGGTTAAGAAGCTCATGCAAGCGAATCGTTCTGGTAGCTACGGAAAATATAGCGAGTACTATGACAAGCATGTGACCCGTATCCATCAGTCTTATAACAAAGACTTTCAGCGATTCGAACGCTTTGCTATTCAAAGCTACAAGAAGGACGACCAGCGTGCGTTTATTGCGATTAAGACCGCGATGTATGCGCACAAGCTTAACCAGATCAAAGTTGCGGCGTGTCTGACGGCATCTGTCATCAATTACAACAAGATGCTGCTGGAAGGAAAGAAGGTGCAGATTCACCCTAGGTTGGTGCGCGCAGCCACCTCGCTTCATAAACAAATTATTGAAGCTCACGCGAGCTCAAAGAAGAAAAAGACCAAAGAAAAAGCCTGAGAAATCAGGCTTTTTTGTATGCTGTTCCCAAGCGCCCACCTTATCGGCTCATCAGGAATCGTTAGAGAGCTAGGTTTTTATCTTCCCTTTCAACAGGTGTGAAAAACGCTACGGGTTGATTAATCAGCATAAATACAATGAGTTAAAATATATCTGAATTTTTTTGTCCAGGGAACCAATGTAACTGAAAGCTTAGTGATCAAATAAAAGTGATGGATATCACAATATGGTTTTGCTAAGGTGTCGCCCCTCACGCACAATGTGAGAGCACAATGACTTTTACTTCTCTTTTTAAGGCTGAGAAGCTGGTGTCGACACTGACCATTAGCTTTTTCGCACTGTTCCTCTTTGCGGCCATCTATGACATGTCGCTCTTCTCTCAAACCATCAACCAAATATTCGGGATAGCGGCAAATGAATTCGGCGTTTTCTGGCAATGGCTGATGGTGGCAAACCTCGCTTTAGCTTTGGTAATTGCTGTTTCTCCATTTGGTAAGCTGAAACTTGGCGCTCAACAAAAACCGGATATCAGCGCGTTTCGCTGGATCTCGATGATCATGTGTACCTTATTAGCTGGCGGTGGTGTATTTTGGTCAGCCGCAGAGCCGGTGTATCACTTCCTTTCGCCTTCTCCCTCCTATTCTGGCATTGAACAGCACACCGAAGCCGCAGCGACTGCAGCCCTGAGTCAGAGCTTTCTTCATTGGGGATTTCTCGCTTGGGCGGTTTTAGGCACCTTGGCCACAATCGTTCTCATGCATGCCCACTACGAAAAGGGACTGAAGCTAAGACCCCGTGCATTGCTATATCCCCTGTTTGGCGAGCGTTTCGAAAAGCATTGGTTCGGTGCCGTCGTAGATGCTTGTTCTATTGTCGGTGTGGCAGCAGGAACCATTGGTCCCATCGGTTTTTTGGCGAGCCAATTGGGTTTCAGTATTGAAGCTTTATTTGGTATCGAAAATACCATGAGCACACAAGTGATGATTCTCATGGCGGTCGTAGCGATTTACTCGCTGTCTGCCTTTACGGGAATGGATAAGGGACTTCAGTGGCTTTCTAAACTCAATGTGCTTGGCGCGTTGGCTTTGCTTCTATTTGTGTTGGTATTGGGGCCGACCTCTTTCATCTTCGGTTCGTTTGTCACTGCATTCGGTAGTTATCTAGAGCATTTTTCTTCAATGAGTCTAGATACCGAAAAAGCAGCTTGGATGACCAACTGGACGTGGTTTTTCTGGGGATGGTTCATTGGCTTTGCGCCCATGATGGCGATTTTCATTGCCAAAATATCTCGTGGGAGAAGCATTCGCGTATTGATCTTAGCCGTTGCCGTGGGCTCACCGATTGTCACTAACTTCTGGTTCACTGCGCTGGGTGGCACGGGGATTTTCTTTGAGTTGACCAATCCGGGGGCGATATCCGGCCCAATGGCGGGGGCGGGATTAACCGGTGTGCTGATCGCGACGCTTCAACAACTCCCTCTTCAATTTATATTGGTACCTGCATTTCTGATACTCACCACGACCTTTGTGGCAACAACGGGCGATTCCATGGCGTATTCCATTGCTGTTGTTACGTCAGAACACGCGACACCATCTAAGCATCAAAGACTGTTTTGGGCGGTAATGTTGGGTGTGGTTGCTGCCGTATTGCTAACAGCCGGAAACGGAGGCTTAGCCGCATTGCAGTCATTTATCGTGATTACAGCAGTGCCAGTGTCGTTGTTGATAGCCACGACACTGATTTCTGCGCCAGTGGCTTTGAAAAATATGTCTGCGACTAAGTCACGGACTCAAGAGGCGTTGGCCTGATTAACGCGCATGGCGTCGTTACCAAAGCGACGCCATGTGATTCAGGTAATGAATATAGTTATCTAGGTCTTCCTGAGTGTCGATATCTATGTTGCATTGATCAATAGCAACCACATTCACCACATGCTTGCCATTGTTTAGAAGATGTTTTGCGCCCGCGTCGCCTTTCAACGTTTTGAGCTCTTCAAACATGGTTTTCGATGCAATCGCTGGCACACCCACTGTATCGTGATACTGGCAACAAACTGCGTCGTTAATGTGTTCAATAAAGACTTTCCAAAGCAGTTCGACATTATCACTGCTTACAGCTGGTTGGTCGGCAAGCATAAATAGAATGGCGTCATAGTCGTTCTCAAGCTTCTCCGTCACCGAAGATATAACGCTGCCAATCCCTTCTTTCCAGCAGTCGATATATAAGATTTCTGCTGGCCAATCGTTGTCTTTGCAGGCTGCTTCGAGTTCTTTATGCCAGAACCCTGTTGTGATGAATATGTCCTGAGTAACAGGAACTGCTGCGTTGATAGGGAAGCTGATGAGCGGAGAGCCATTGATTTCAGCCAGCGCTTTGCATTCGCGAAAACGTGAAGCGCGGCCAGCAGCAAGGATCACTGCGGCAAGTTTTATCATTCTTATACTATTCCACTGAAAGATTTGGCGTTTGAATCGTTAAGAGCCGCCATACATTCTGACAGGATAGAAAGTCCAATCCCTTCTGGCAATGCTGCACCCAGTTGCAACCCTGCTGGTCCTGCAAGTTTGCACGGTAATTGTGATTCCTGTAACTCTGCGGTTTGCAGAACGTCTTCTTTTCTATGTGTTGGGCCAAGTAGGGCAAGATAACGTAGACGCGTACCCATGAGCGATTTCAACACGGAGGCGTCGAGAGAAACACTGTGCGTCATTACTACTGCAGCATCGACATGCTTTTCGTTGCAGAAATACCCCAAGGTCTCTGCTTCTTCTCGCAGGATGTGATGCGCGGTTTGAAAGTAATCGCGTCTTGCATTTGCTGGGCGGGGGTCCCAAAGCGTGACGCGCCAACCTAATTGATGAGCAAGGGAGACTATCGGCCTGGCATCAAACCCTCCACCACAAACGAGAAGGTGAATAGGGGGTTGAATGAAGGTTTTTAGCCAGCGCTGATCACCTTCATTAAGTCGTTCACCAATGGTGTTTTTATCAGCCTCTAGCTGGTGAATCTTCTCTGAGGGGATATAGTTCGCTTCTATTTCAGCGCCATTCGTGACGATACGCTGATAGTAGAAGCCGGATCTTCTTTGCTCCAACTGAGCGCGAATAACATCGAGGCTTAAGTAGCTGTTACCCTTGTGGATTGGCTGCAGCATGATATGAACGGTGCCGCCACAGCCAATACCAAGTTGAAAAGATAAGTCGTCTTCATCTTGACTGTCATAAGTCAACGTGCAGGCTTCACCTGTCATCATCACCTTTTTAGCATGGCGTTGGATGTCTGATTCCAGACATCCTCCGCTAAGCATACCGAGTTGTTGACCCAAGCTACTGAAAAGCATCATTGCACCGGCTTTTCGGTAACAAGGTCCTTCCGTTTCATAAACAGTACCGAGTACCCACTCGGCATTGTCTCTCTCCGGATACCACTCGTTCAGCAAGTAATGTAGGTGGTTTGCCATTATCCTTCCTTGATGACGTTGAGATTAAGACAGCTTCATTGGCAGATCGTGTAATCGCTGGCCAGTTGCAGCAAACACGGCGTTTGCGACAGCGGGGGCAATAGGTGGTGTGCCAGGTTCCCCGACACCGGTTGGTGCTTCGGCTGACGGTACTATGTGTACCTCAATCTCTGGCATCTGCATTTCTCTCAGTACCAGATAGTCATGGAAATTGGACTGTACTGTTGCGCCATCCTGCAGTGTTATTTCGCTGACAAGCGCAGGTGACAGACCAAAGCCAATACCGCCTTGCATCTGGGTTTTGATGATGTCCGGGTTGATGGCCACACCACAATCAACGGCACAAACGACCTTATCGACAGTGATTTGGCCATTTTCGACGGTGACTTCGACAACCTGAGCAACAAAGGTGCGGAATGACTCATGAACGGCAACGCCGCGGCCTTTACCTTTTGGTAGAGGTTTACCCCAGTCTGACTTTTCAACGGCCAAATTCAGAGCGCCAAGATGGCGCGGGTGGTTCTTAAGCAAAGCACGGCGTAGTTCGACCGGATCTTTCCCGGCTTTTTGTGCCAGTTCATCAAAGAAGGTTTCGGTTGAAAATGCGGTGTGCGTATGTCCCACAGATCGCCACCACAAAACGGGTACGGGTTGCTGAACGGTATGCAACTCAACGGCTAAGTTGGGAATGGCATAAGGCAAAGTGGAAGCGCCTTCAACAGAAGATGAGTCAACACCATCTTTCACCATGAAGTCCTCAAATGCGGTACCTGCGGCGATAGATTGCCCAACAATACGTTGTTCCCATGCAGTGATGTTGCCTTCATCGTCGACGGCACCACGGATTTTGTGAATGTACATTGGGCGGTAATAACCCGCGCGCATGTCATCTTCACGCGTCCAGACCAATTTGACTGGCACACCCGGTTGCGTTTTGGCAATCATTGTCGCTTCAACAACGTAATCTGCTTGTGGGTTGGCTCGACGTCCGAAACTGCCCCCTGCAAACAAGGTGTTGATGGTCACATTCTCTGGCTTGATACCAAGGACGGTAGCAACAGCAAACTGATCGATCGTTTGAATCTGCGCGCCGTACCAAAGCTCAGCTTTGCCATCGCCAACCAAAACCACACAGTTCATGGGTTCCATTGGTGAATGGGAAAGGTAGGGGAAATAGTAAGTGGCTTCGACAATGTTTTCGGCGCTTTCGAGAGCTTTACTGGCTTCACCATCGTTGCGGGCCGGAAGGCCGGGCGTTTGGGCAAGTGCCGTATATTCCGTTTTCAGCTGTTCAGTGTTCTTTGTGAACGCAGAGCGATCCCACTCAATCGCCAATTTGTCGCGCCCTGTTTTTGCGCTCCAGAAGTCTTTTGCTACAACCGCAATACCTGTCGGGATCTGCACAACATCGACAACGCCGGGAGACTTTTTCGCAGCGGTGGCATCAAACGAAACGACTTTTGCACCAAATGCCGGTGGATGAGCTACTAACGCGGTCAGCATGCCTTCCAGTTGAACGTCCTGTGTGAAGGTCGCAGTGCCGTTACTTTTGCCTTTATCTTTTCGGGCAGTTCCCGTTTTACCGATGATGGTGAATTGCTCGGGCGTTTTTAGGGTTACCTGATCATCTGCAGGAACAGACTGTAATGCTGCGAGCTCAGCCATCTCACCATAAGTGGCTGACTTGCCAGTACCAGAATGTGAGAGCGTGCTGTTGCTTGTCATGATTTCTGCAGCAGGGACTTCCCACACTTTGGCGGCAGCGTTCACCAGCATAGATTTGGCTTTGGCGCCAGCCATGCGGAGCTGCATGAATGAGTTTGCGATAGCAGTACTGCCGCCTGTACCTTGCACTGGGCCAAACAGCAGGTTGTTATATTCGTAGGCATTTGCTGGAGCTGCCTCTGTGGTGACTTTGCTCCAATCTGCATCGAGTTCGTCGGAAGCAATGGTTGCCAAGCCTGTCGTCACGCCTTGGCCCATGTCCAAGTGTTTAATCATGATGGTGACTGTGTCATCTGAACCGACGCGCACAAATGCGTTGGGTTCAAAAGGCTTACCTGCTGTTTCATTGGCACCGGCTGCAACAGAAGGAAGATGAACGCCTAAGGTTAATCCAGCACCGGCTGTCGACATGAGCTTAATGAAGTTACGGCGGCTGGTTCCGACCTGTTTAGTATTTTTGAAGAAAGCCTCTTCAGGCACATAACCGTTCAGAAAATCGCGCATGGTTCTATCCCTGTCTCAGTTCAGTGGCTGCTTGCTTGATTGCTTCTCGAATACGGACATAGGTTGCACAGCGGCAGATGTTTCCGTTCATGGCTGCATCAATGTCTGCGTCGGTAGGGGATGGATTGCTGGCAAGTAATGCGCTGGCAGCCATGATCTGGCCTGATTGGCAATACCCACATTGCGGCACCTGAATTTCTTCCCATGCGGCTTGAATGGCTTTGGAGGCCTTTGACTCAATACCTTCAATGGTGGTGATTTTCTGGCCTGCAACGGCAGATACTGGGGTGACACAAGAACGAATGGGTTGACCACCCATATGAACAGTACACGCGCCACATTGTGCGAGACCGCACCCGAACTTAGTGCCTGTTAAGTTGAGGTTGTCACGAATAGCCCAGAGTAATGGGGTGTCTGCAGGTACATCGAGCTCAAGATCCTGTCCGTTGATATTCACGGATACGCTCATGGTAGTCTCCTTTCGTACATAGAACGGCAGCGTATTTGGCTTTAACACACGCAACTGTGGTCACTAGCCTTTATTTACTATGTATTCTATTTAAGGCTAATGTTATCGAGATGTTCCAGAACTCTTGCCTATTACTCCGGAATTTATTACGAGTATCATTCTAAATGCTTATTTAGTGTCATAATCCTACGGTCGTGTAGACAATGTTTAGCAAAAGGTTAATAAAATGGAGTTTGTCTCATCGCTTGCAAAGCAAGTGTTTGAAAAAGTGAAGGGTGAGTGTGGTCAACCGAGTGAAATAGAGGGTTTAAAGCTGTATGCGAGCTTGGAGAAGGTTGATCTGATGCCGATAGTGCTCCAGCCTTCAATTTGTTTTGTGTTGCAAGCAGAAAAGCACGTCTCCACAGGAAAGCAAACCTTTGTCTACAGTGAAGATACCTACTTAATCAACTCTGTTACGCGGCCCGTAGAAGCAAGCCTTTTAGATGTTAGCCAAGAGAGGCCTTATGTGGGTTTCAGTCTGGCGATAGACCAGCAAATGGTCGGCCAATTGATGATGGAAATGTCGCCTTGGCAGCAGGAAACCTCTTCACTACCGCAGCGCGACTTTACTCAGTCGACCAAAATGACCCCGGCCATTGAAAACGTGGTGGTTCGATTGTTGGGTTTGCTGGATAACCCAATGGATCGCGACATTTTAGCGCCTTCAATATTTAGAGAACTTTACTACGAAGTATTGAAAGGGCCTGGTGGTGGATTGCTACGCAATTGCGTGAGTAACCATGCGGGAGCCAACCGTATTGCGCCGGTTGTTCATTACATTGAGCAGAACTTTGAAAGAAATTTGGCGATTGAAGAGATAGCGAGCGTAGCGGGAATGAGCGCGTCAACTCTTCATGAGCATTTTAAGCAGGTTACGACAGTTTCGCCGATGCAGTATGTGAAATCACTCAGGCTGCATAAAGCCAGATCACTTCTTTCTTCAGGGTATCAAGTAGCGGAGGTTTGCTATGAAGTGGGATACAGCAGTCCGTCTCAATTCAGCCGCGAGTTTAAGCGCTATTTTGGTTTTACGCCAAGCGAAGCACGCTCTTTGGTTACAACCATTGAATAATTGCAATCTAGTTCTAAACAAAGAGCGGGCTCCAAGCCCGCTTTGAATTGATTTGATATTTGGGTCAGAAGTTGAACAATACGTCGAAGTAGAACTGTTCTTTGTACAAGCCGTTTGCTCGATAGGTTGCGCCCAAAGATAAGATGTCGGTTGAATGAAAACGTCCGCCCAACTCTACTACTGAACGGGTGTCGTCCGAGTCAAAAGCAACTTGTCCAACCAAGAGATTTGCTTCAATTTGAGGGAGAATCCAAGCCTTGACGCCGACATTCACGCCGTACGCCAATTCTCCCCAATCGTGCTTGTCATCTTCGGGAAACTTAACGGAATAAATCCTCGCATCGCCATGCACATCTACAAATCCATTAATCGGCGCGTGAAAACCAGCCCCACCAGACACTAACCAATCACCTTCAAACTGGCTGCTTGCATTGACAATAAAATGCGCTCCATCCATGAAGGCAAGCCTGCCTGTGCCAGCGAGTCCCGAAGGGTTTGATGTAAAACCGACTTCCAAATTGGTGTAGTTAAAATTGGTCGCCATTGCGGCTGATGAAGTCAGAGTTATTGCAGTTACCATTGCTTTGATAGCAAATGACTTTCTTAAATTTTTCACAGCATTCCTTGCGGCTAAGGTTTGTTGCAACATGTCACTGAGTGTATGGCTACCTGTGCGAAAACTTTAGTGACCATTCGAATAACTTTGACAAGGGTTGCAAAGAATTTGCAGCTAGACGATGGCGCTAGCATTTTTTTGCAATGACTATGATATCTTTGCTGCTCAAGTCAAAGTTTCATATCTTTCGGATTCCTTCATGTTATCTACTTCTAAAGTCCTCATGGTTCAGGGCACAACGTCCGATGCTGGAAAAAGTGTCATTGTCGCGGGCCTATGCCGCGTGCTTGCCCGTCGAGGCGTGAAAGTGGCCCCGTTTAAGCCACAGAATATGGCGCTTAACAGTGCAGTGACAAAAGATGGAGGCGAGATTGGGCGTGCGCAGGCGTTTCAGGCGATTGCTTGTGGTATTGAGCCAACGGTACATATGAACCCTATTTTGTTGAAGCCAAGTACTGATTGCGCCGCACAGGTTATCGTTCAGGGAAAGGCCGTTGATGCCATGGATACGATTGGATTCCAATCTTACAAAGCATTTGCGATGACGCCTGTGTTGGACTCTTTTTCCAAGCTCAGCTCAGAATTTGAGTGTGTGTTGATTGAAGGCGCGGGCAGCCCAGCCGAGGTTAACCTGCGTGAAAACGACATCGCGAACATGGGCTTTGCAGAGGAGGCAGATGTTCCGGTAATTATCGTGGCCGATATCGACCGCGGTGGCGTGTTTGCTCATCTTGTAGGTACCCTGGATTGTTTGTCTCAATCGGAACGTGATCGTGTAGTTGGTTTTGTGATCAATCGTTTTCGAGGTGATGTGAGTCTTCTAGAGCCGGGACTTGAATGGCTTGAGGAGATAACAGGAAAGCCTGTTATTGGTGTAGTGCCTTATCTACAGGGCTTGATGCTTGATGCAGAAGACGCAATAGACACCAAACAGGACGAACTCGATTCCAGCGGTAGCATTCTCAACGTTGCGGTGCCTGTCCTCCCACGTATTAGCAATCACACAGACTTCGATGCACTGCGAGCTCATCCACAGGTTAACTTGGAATATGTGGCGCCGGGAAAACCACTTCCTTCGTGTGATTTGATTGTACTGCCGGGCAGTAAAAGTGTGATTTCAGACTTAACCAGCCTTAGAGAGTTTGGTTGGGATAAACAAATTCAAAAACACTTGAGATATGGCGGTAAAGTCGTTGGTATTTGTGGTGGTTATCAGATGCTAGGAAAACACATTTCAGACCCATTGGGGCTGGAAGGTCACAAGTTGGAAACAAAAGGACTTGGTTACCTTGATGCAAAGACTGTAATTGAAAATGAAAAAGTGCTTACTCAAAAATCGGGACATCTTCACCTCAATGGAAAGGTGAGTCCAATCACGGGCTACGAGATCCATATGGGTGTGACCACATCAAAAGGTGTGAGCCCTGTCGTCTGTGAAGAGGGTGATGATGGTCTGATCAACTCAGATAACAATATCTTCGGAACATACTGGCATGGGTTGTTTGATCAACCAGAGGCACTCAAGATCATTCTTGAATGGGCTGGGCTGGAAGATGCTAAAGGTATTGATTTAGAAAAAGAAAAACAACACAGTCTAGACGTGCTGGCGGACACGCTTGAAGAGTATCTGGATTTGGGTCTCTTGTTCCCAAACACCGTTGAAAACTGACCGCTAGCACATGAAACATATTAGTCAATGTTTAAGTGGTATAAAAATATTATAAAAAGCGTAAAAATAGGTTTGCACTCTTATTGGAATGGCGATAAGTTAACTACAAATAAGTAGGGAATACGCACTCCATCAAAGATGGTGGGTGTGAAGAATGTAGCAAGGGTGAATGAATGAGCTTCCATCAAACAGACGATGTCCGAATTAGTAAAATCAAAGAACTACTGCCACCGGTAGCGGTGCTGGAGAAGTTTCCTGCAACTGAAACAGCGTCTGAAACAGTGTTTAACGCTCGTCAGGCTATCCATAACATTCTGAATGACACAGACGATCGCCTTCTCGTCATCATTGGTCCTTGTTCGATTCACGATCCTGAAGCCGCGGTTGAATACGGTAAAAAGCTAAAAGTGCTGCGTGACCAACTAAGCGACAGATTGGAAATCGTGATGCGCGTTTACTTTGAAAAACCGCGTACCACTGTTGGCTGGAAAGGCCTGATCAACGACCCGTACTTGGATAACAGCTTTAAACTGAATGATGGTCTGCGTATTGGACGAAAACTGCTGCTGGACATCACTGACATGGGATTGCCAACGGCAGGTGAGTTCCTCGATATGATTACGCCACAGTACATGGGCGATTTGATCAGCTGGGGTGCGATTGGTGCACGTACGACGGAGTCTCAGGTTCACCGTGAGCTGGCCTCGGGTTTGTCTTGTCCTGTTGGCTTCAAGAATGGCACTGACGGTAACATCAAGATTGCTACCGATGCGATTCGCTCAGCAGAGTCGCCTCACCATTTCCTTTCAGTGACGAAGTTTGGTCACTCGGCAATTGTTGAAACGGCGGGGAACGAGGATTGCCACATTATTCTTCGTGGCGGTAAAGAGCCGAACTATTCCGCAGAGCACGTTGCAGCTATCACTGAGCAGTTGGATGCGGCAAAACTTCGCAATAAGTTGATGATTGACTTCAGCCATGCGAATAGCAGTAAACAATACCAGCGTCAGGTGGTTGTAGGTGAAGATGTTGCAAACCAAATCGCAGGCGGAAATGACGCTATCTTCGGTGTGATGATTGAAAGCCACCTTGTGGAAGGTCGCCAGGATTTGGTTGACGGTAAAGCGCCGACCTATGGTCAGAGCATTACAGATGCATGTATTGGCTGGGAAGACACCGAGAAAGTGTTAAATATTCTGGCAGATGCAGTTCAAGAACGACGCGCCAGTAAACGATAAGCGCTGTTAGCTCCACTTCATTTAAAGCCGCCAAGTTTTGTGACTTCGGCGGCTTTTATTTTGTCTTTTTGTTGCTGTTAACGCCTCTTCTAAACTAACCATTCTCGAATACAAAATCTCCTTAATAAGACTTGTTACTTTATTTTTCATAAAAAATCGCTTGCTATCAGCGGAACCAAAAAATAGGGCGATTCACGACAAATTCAGTACATAATCGTGCAATCAAACTGTAATTAAACGCCTTTCCGGCAGCATTTCTTATTCCCACTATTTGCAGCCAAAGAAAGCGCTTTCAAAATGTGGTTTTGGAGATATATATCGTATGAGCTCGATTTGCTGTGTTTTAGCATTGCTAGGTAATATTCCAACACGGTATTCACATATGGTTAACATTTTGCTATGTCACAACAAGTAGAAACAACAGCAGGTGAGCTTCACGACGCTAGGGAAAGCGTTCCAGTCATTCAGAAAGGGGCTTATGGTGCAGGTACGCTGACGCTTAACCTCCTCCCTGGTGCTTTGGGTGTTTTCTCCTTCTTCCTTATTACCGCATTCGGCATGGACCCTTTCCTGGCAGGTCTGTTAGGTGGTCTTCCAAGGCTGTTTGATGCTATTACAGACCCCATAATGGGTTTTATCACTGATAACACCAAATCACGTTGGGGTAGACGACGTCCTTATATTGTCGTTGGTGCAATATTGAGTGGCGTGTTCTTTGCCATGCTATGGCAACTCGATCCTGAAGCGTCACAAGAGTATAACTTCTGGTATTTCCTCATTTTCTCTTTGATCTTCACCATTGGTAACACTATGTTCGCAACGCCGTTTGTTGGTTTGGGTTATGAAATGACCTCTGATTACAACGAACGCACCCGTCTGATGGCTTTTGCAAATACCATGGGTCAGGTAGCTTGGATGATTGTGCCTTGGTTTTGGGTATTGATTGCTGACCCTGACCTGTTCAGCAGTCAGGCTGAAGGTGTTCAACAACTGTCACTGTTTGTAGCGGGCGCATGTATTACCTTGGGCATTCTACCGGGTCTGTTTTGTAAAGGTATCGATGCTTCAGACATGGGTAACCGTGCAGAGATTTCCTTTAAAACCATTTTCTCTAACCTGAAGGAAGTCTTTAAAGGTATTAAGCAAGTCTTTAGAAACAAGCCTTTTGTCCGCCTTTGTGGCGCGACCTTCTTGGTATTTAATGGCTTCCAGCTTGTTGCATCTTTCAGCTTCTTCATCATCGTATTCCACATGTTTGGCGGTGATTACGGTGCAACGGGTACATGGCCAGCATGGTTCTCAACCGTTAGTGCGATTGTGACTGCATTTCTGGTTATTCCTGTAATCTCATGGATGGCGAGCAAATGGGGCAAGCGCAACGCATTTGTTATCTCTACCGCGATTTCCATTGTGGGTTACGGTCTGAAGTGGTGGGGCTTTGACCCAAGCAACCCTTGGATGATCTTTATGCCAATTCCATTGATGTCTTTTGGTATCGGTGGCCTGTTTACTCTGATGATGAGCATGACGGCTGACGTATGTGATATGGATGAGTTGGATAACGGCATGCCACGTAAAGAGGGAACGTTTGGTGCTATTTACTGGCTGATGGTTAAGATCGGTCAAGCGCTAGCACTTATCCTTGGTGGTCTTGTGTTGAAAGTGGTTGGCTTCGATCCAGGCGCAGGCGCGCAGTCTGTTGAAACCATCACCAACCTGCGTCTTGCAGATATCATCATTCCTGCAACTACGGCATTCCTGGCGATTCTGGTTATGTGGAAATATGACCTGACTGAAGAGAAAGCACGTGCAATCAAACAAAAACTGATTGAGCTGCGCGGCGAACTGTAATTCTCATCATGAATGAACTAAGCGAGGCTTTGGCCTCGCTTTTTCGTTTTGGGAGCATAAAAAAATACTACATAGCGTGAATAAAATCTTGTGATTTCAATCCGTTCATATCCCGAATGATTTGCTCAAAGATTTTACTGGAGACATCGATCAAGGCATCCGGGAAGTCATAGTGAGGATCGTGCAGTGGTGGATGCTCAACGCCGCTTCCAAGGCCGAAAAATGCTGATGGCCAGGTTCGGGAATATTCTGAAAAATCTTCAGACCACCTCATTGGCACATCGAGGTCGTTGTGAACAAACCCCAGATCTTTACATGCCTGTTTAAGAAGCATGTTTGCTTCGCTATGATTGATGATGGCATTGAATTTATCGAACCACTCGATGTTGAGTTCCAGTCCATCCCTTTCTGAATAATGTCTTGCCATGCTTTCAACCTGATAGCAGAGAGATTCAAAACACTTATTGCTGTCGCTTCGAAGCGTTGTCATCACCGTTGCTTGTGCCGGCGTCGTTCCGAAGGCTGGTTGGCCAAGGTTGACATGAACGATGGTCGCAAGCGCAAAGCTGCTTGGAAAAGCAGTTGGCAGATTTTCAATATCATTCATCAGAGCTTTTAAGGCTGGAGTCGGATTGACCGCTGATTCTGGATAGGCTGCATGAGCTGTTTTGCCTTTCAGTGTGATGGAAACTCCGGCAGAGGCGCATGCGAAGGTGTTTTCCCGACATAGGATTTGCCCTAGCGGGTGTCCCGGCACATTGTGATACCCAAAGGCATAATCGACTTTTCCCTTATCCCAGTTTTCATCATCCAGCATGGCTCTGGCTCCTTGGCCATTTTCTTCTGACGGCTGGAAAATAAGGGTGATTTTGCCTTGCTGGATGTCCGATTTGGACAAGCGGTAAGCCAGTGCCATCAAACTGGCCGAATGACCATCATGCCCACAGGCGTGCATGACGCCAGCGTTACCAGAGCAATGACTGTGTAAGGCCACTTCATGAATAGGTAATGCATCAGTATCGGCGCGGAATAAAAGGTGGGGTCCTGGCTGGCAGCTGTCAAGATGTAACACTATCCCATGCCCACCGATACTAACCTGAGGATCGTAGCCAAAGCTTCGCAATGTATCCGCAATCAGTTTTCCAGTTTTGTCTTCAAAACCAGAGAGTTCAGGCATTTTATGTAACTGGTGTCTAAACAGGATAGGATTGAACATGATTCCCCCTACAGCCGGAAATAAGCTCCACACTGTACGCTCTGAAGCACGTGATTTATGTGATCGAAGTCAGATCTGCGAGGGCATGGTGATCAGAGTTGTTATTCGTATCGTTTGTGCTTAATAGGTAAAAAAATGGCAGGTAAAACCTGCCATTTTTCTCTTTATAATTTGCAAGAATTACTTGCGGACACCTTCTACGTGCAGTTCCATATCAACATAGCTTGATGGGCCCATAACCGCGATACCGTAATCTTTCAGTTCAAGACGAGTGGTGCCTTCAAAGCCTGCGCGGTAGCCACCCCATGGGTCGCTGCCAGCGCCAATGAAGTTTGCAGCGATCGAGATAGGATTAGTTTTGCCGTGAAGCGTCAGGTCACCATTGATGGTGATCGAACCATCACCATTGTCTTTTACTGAAGTACTCTTGAACGTTGCCGTAGAGAATTTCGAAGCATTGATGAAGTCACCGCTACGGATGTGCTTGTCTCGCTCTGCGTGGTTTGAATCCAGGCTGGTAGTATCAATGTTTACAACAACGGTTGATGCTTCAACATTGGCAGGGTCATACGAAAACTCACCATCAAAGTCGTTGAAACGGCCTTTAATAAAGCTGTAGCCGAGATGAGGCACCTTGAAATTAATTGATGCATGAGCACCTTTGGTGTCAATCACGTAGTTGTCGGCAACCGCCATTGTTGGCAGCAAGGTAGCCGCGGCCAGTCCCAGAGCAGCAAGAGTCTTTTTCATAACGATTTGTCTCCAATCATTTTCCGTAATGTATTGTCTTTGTTTATGTAGTGGTGCTTAAGTGCCGCTGCCGCATGAAGAACAGCTAAACCTATCAATGTAAAGGCAGCGTAGTAGTGGATTGCGCCCGCAATATCTGACTGATTCGGGAATAACTCTCCAAGAGCAGGTACTTCAAACCAGTTAAATACTTCAATGGCTCTACCATCTGACGTAGAGATCAGATAACCAGATGCAAAAATAACGAACAACAACACATAAATAAGATGGTGAGCGGCATGGGCCCCCGCGCGTTCGAGACGATTCCCCTCTATTTGAGGTGTACCTTTTATTATGCGCCAGACCAACCTGAATACGGTTAAACCCAAAAGGAGAATGCCGATGGATTTGTGCCAGTAGGGAGCGGTTTTGTACCAAGTGCTGTAGTAAGTGAGGTCAACCATCCATAAACCAACAGCAAAAAGGCCGATAACGACCAAGGCTGTCAGCCAATGGATGGCGCGCAAAACAGCATTGTATTGCGAAGGTTGTTCCATCTTACGTTTGTGTCCAATTAAATAAGTTAATGAGAATTATAATCATCATTAACTGTAGGTGAACCGGATACAACTGAACGAGTTATTCGAAAATTTCGATGGAACTCTGTCTACATTACTCTTCTTGTTGCCAACTTAAACTTAGAGACACAGAGTCAGCGAAACGCAAGGCATGTGGCTTATCTATTGTGACGCTGGCAAACGTTACCCAATGATGAGAGCGAGAAATCTCTAACACACTGGAGACCAATTTTTCCAACAGTAGGAAACGGCCATTTTCGACATGGTCGATGATAGATTTGGTGATCACTTTGTAGTTTAGTGCTTCTTCAACATTGTCATTCATACAGGCTTTATCGCCTGGGTAGTGGATTTCGATATTTAGTACTACGTCCTGTTTCTTCTCTTGTTCTTCAGGGTTGAAGCCAATAAAGGTACGCAGGCGAAGATTTGTAATTTTGATAATGGCATTTTGCATAGCGCAGCCTCCGTTAGTTATTTGAGTGCTCGACCGCCATCCAAATTGATGCTTTGGCCGGTCATGTAGTTACTGTTCATGATGAATTCGACGGCGTTCACCACTTCTTGTTCGCCAGGCGCAATCGCCATCAGTGATTTAGACAACGCTCTCTTTCTGTAAGCCTCGTCATCGCCTTCATTAAACATGATAAGCGCTGGAGCGATGCTGTTGACTTTGACACTCGGCGCCAATTTCTGTGCGAATGAAAGCGTCATATTGTCCAATGCCGCTTTACTTGCCGAGTAGGCGATATGTTTCTCGCTGCCTTTGCGCACGACGTAATCCGTAAAATGAATAATGTCTGAACCCGCCGTTGAGTCAGTCGCCATAAAGGGAGACAAGGCGAGGTTAAGCAGATATGGCGTTTTAACGTGTATCTGCATCATGTCATCCAGCAGGGCGGCACAGTCATCGGTTTTACTTTCGGCATTCCAGTCTGACGCGTTATGGATCAACGCACGGATCTGAATGTTCTGCTCAGCGACTTCCCTTGCGAATTGATGGATAGCGCCATCGGCTGAAAAGTCGGCCTGAATACAAGTGACCCCCATTTCCCGCAAGGCAGTCACACCGGGTTTTTCCGAACGATATGACGCGATCACGTGAAAACCCAAAGTCCGAAAATGGCTCGCCAGCGCATATCCGATACGCTGACCAGCACCAGTGATCACAATTGTTTTATCAGTCATATAACTCTCATAGCGTTTGATGTGCGGAACCCAATACGAATGCCGATCAGAAAAGATCAGAGTTGGGCGATGATAATTTTAAAATCAGTAAGTTAGATTCTAGCAGAACGGCGAGTGAGGGAAGGATGCAAAAGAGCGTATTGGTGGTTGGCTCACACGGAACTATTGGAAAAGCGATAGCCATTCAGCTGCAGGACTTGGGGTATCAGGTATTGACACTGAGCCGTGAAGGAAAGGAGTCAGACAACCACCTTATCCTTTCCACTAGCGAACCACAAAGCGTCGCT
The DNA here is from genome assembly GCF_000973155.1 of Grimontia sp. AD028. Taxonomy (NCBI): domain Bacteria; kingdom Pseudomonadati; phylum Pseudomonadota; class Gammaproteobacteria; order Vibrionales; family Vibrionaceae; genus Grimontia; species Grimontia sp. AD028. Next base: position 55,037 of record NZ_LASY01000063.1, read on the forward strand.
GTTTTGTCACGTTGGCTTGAAGGGCGTGTTGAGGGTTTGGTAGGGGTCATTCAGTGTGCAGGCCTTCTTCATCTGGGCGACAAGAGGCCCGAGAAAAGCCTCATGCAACTTAGTGGTGACTGGCTCAGTCAGTCAATGACTGTGAACGTTATGAGCCATGTCCACGTTGCACAGGCATTGGACGGATTTGTAAAACCTCATACGAAGCTTCGTTGGTTATCGCTAAGCGCCAAAGTTGGTAGCATTGAAGACAACGGTTTGGGAGGCTGGTACAGCTATAGAATGTCTAAAGCCGCCCTTAATATGTTTATCAAAAATCTTTCCATTGAATGGGGAAGAAAAGCGCCGGCATCTTCTGTGATTGCTATGCACCCTGGAACCGCGCCAAGCACACTCTCTAAGCCTTTCACCACAAATTGGCCGAAAGATAAACTGTATAGTCCTGAACTCACAGCAAAAAGAATCGTTACCGTGTTTGAGCACATGACGCCCGAAAGGTCAGGAAAACTCTATCATCACGATGGTTCAGTGATCCCTTGGTGATTATTGAAGAGGGTAGCGTCGGACGTCGATGACTCTTGCAGACCAGTAGGGGTTATCGACACGGGAAATCGTGACGCCTTTTGAGGAAGAAGCATGCATGAACTGTTTTTCGCCAATATAAATCCCGACGTGATAGCGGGTAGAGCCGGTCTTGAAGAAAATCAGGTCTCCATGATCTGCAGTTGCCAGAGAAATTTTATCGCCAGTTTTGATCTGTTGCCTTGTTGTTCTGGGAAGTGAATGCTCGAACACGGCGAGGAAGGCCTGTTGGGTAAATGCGGAGCAATCAATACCTCGCTTGGATGCACCTCCGTAGCGATAAGGTGTTCCTTCCCATTCCTCAAAATATGCAAATAACGCAAGACTTTTTGATGTATCTAAGTCAGAGCCAGAGGGTGCTAACGTCGCTGGACGAGTGGTTTCGTAGTATGTCGAATGGTCTGGACGATTTTTTGCAGATGTTGGCGACTCGCAACCCGTCATGAATAGGGCAGAAAAAAAGCCAGTAAAGAGCATCCAGATTCTCGGCATTGGCATGTTCATCTATAAAGTTGCGTCTGTTCTACAGAGAAAGTTTATGATTGCAGTGAAACATAGCGTTCGCTGATTTTTATTAAGTTTATTGACAGAAAAATAACTGTGCAATGATGTTCCACTCATGCTTTTATAGAAGTCTCAAGTCTAAAACTCTATGCAGCGCTCTGGTTTCTCCGTACATACCATTCTGTAATGTAATCAGCCAATGCAAGAACCGCAGGTTCATTTGCGCCGGGTTTGACTGCTATTCCATTTGCAATTGCCGTTTCGAGAGAATTTGAATTCACATGCTCAAGTAAATCCATTTTTTCGGTGACTGAACAAGCGGCGATCAAAGAAACCGCCATACCAGATTCAATCGCCGCATTTAAACCATGGAAATCAGCTGCGGTGAGAACGACTTGGTGAGAGATATTTTCACGATTTAATAATTCCAACGCCAGCCTTCCCCAACGACAGTCACTTTCTATCGCGACAGGTAAAGGCTTGTCTTTGCAGTAGCTTACGTGGCGCGACTTCGCCCAAACCAGCCTTTCGGTAGAGACTTGAGTAACTGGGTATAGATCATCATGAATATTCACTAAGGCCAGATCCAGTCGTCCATCTTGAACCTGTTTCAACAACCGTTGGCTGCTGTTGCTTTGCACAGAAAGCTGGAGGTTAGGATAGCGCTCAGTAAATCCATTCAGGACGCGTCTGAAAATCAGGTTAACGTAGTCATCGCAAACACCGAATTTCACCATGCCGTTCATATCCGGGCTATGGAAATGTGCGACAGCTTGATCATTGAGGTTAAGCATTTGACGGGCATAACTGACCAAGGTTAGGCCATGAGAAGTAAGAACATGCCGCCTTCCTTGTTTCTGGAAAATCGACACGCCCGCTAACTCTTCAAGCTTTTTCATCTGCATGCTCACTGCTGATTGCGTCCTGTGAACGCTGTCAGCAGCCGCTGCGAAGTTCCCGCAATCTGCTATCGCTACCAAGGTACGAAGTTGGTCAATGTCGAAATTGGTCATTACTTCAACTCCTTTGAAGTATTGTGAAAGAAATATTGGCTTTTCTGATTAATTAAATTGATTAAATATTGCACTGTCAAGAAGGAAAACAATAACAACGTCAGGGGAGAGCAGGCATGGTAGTAAAAACCAACGAAAGTGACTTAATCAGTGATGACAGGCGAGGAATCCGTCGCTTCGTAAATCAAGGCGGGATTGTCGCCAGACTGATTCATGGCTTATGGCGCTTTAATCGCAAACATTTTTTGATTGAAGATCTTTCTAAAAATCTAGATGACGAACGATTTCTAAAAGATGTTGGTTTGACGCGGGCACAAGTAGAAAAAGAAATACAGAAGCTTCGTCAAAGTAAAATTTAAGAATCGAGTCCTTGGATGCTTCCAACTATCCGACCGCACGCCAATCTGGTGCTGCGGTATTTTTTTGCCCCATCTTTCCTTCAGTAACGCCACTATTAATGAGTGCTCAATTGATTTGTGTTGTTAATACAACTGAAAAACTCTGCTGTTTTACTGGCCTTTGGGATGTGAAAGATAACCGCCTGAATCTATAGGCGTGTTTTGTACTAAAAATTTGGCATGACAGGATTTGGCTGACTACACTTTTAGTAACCCAATGAATATGAATCAGTTTTTGTTATCGCTGTGGATGTGGGTTTTGACAAAAACTTTACAACTGCACTGGTTTTATGTGATTATTGTCACCATTGATGTCGACCATATTGCTTATGCTGGTATAACATTGCGACGCAATACAAATTAATGAGCGATAGAACACTAAGCAATGTCTCTCTCGTTCAGTTGCTTTTCAGCAACACTTGGTAAGATTTTTTTCATAACAATAAGGTTTGTCGTTAGACAAATCATTGGACACAAACAGTCACTGGGCTTTGGTTTGGCCGCCGACAACTCAATGATTGGTCCAATTTTGGCGTTACTGCATAGCTGGACTTTACATTCGCTTGCTGCGTGAAAAGTCAAATAAGTAACCGATACCCGGCTTCCATGGACCGGGTTTTTTATTGCCTGAAGTAAACGCAAGAGATCCAAATTAGAAACAAAAAAGCCAGACTGATGTCTGGCTTTTGTCATTTTGGAATATGTCTACTCGCTTTTGGCAGATTCTTCTTCCGCTTTTTCAGCAATCACTGCGAATTCGCGGGTTGGTTTACCAACGATCGAGCGGGTAGGTTCTTTGACTTCAGCTAAAACGACTTCAATGGTATCGCCAAGCTGGAACTCTTTCACGCCATCAACAGAAATGGTGCCAGCGTCGCCATTACATTCGATGCGTTTCTTGTTGTCCACAATCAGCGGCGCGGGGATGAACGCCATTGCACCATTTTCCAGCAAACGAACACGCATGCCTGCGCGGTTGATATCGAAGATCTCCGCGGTAAAGGTTGTTTTCTCGGCAACGCAGTCTTTAAGAAGACGAACATACAACCAATCTGCCACATCACGCTCTGCCATTCGGTGGTGTCTACGATGCAATGCCAATTCTTCACCGATCATTTCGTCTGGTGTTTGAGCGGCATCTTCGCCACGAATAATGGCTTTCAGAAGACGGTGATTGACCATGTCGCCGTATTTACGGATTGGAGATGTCCAAGTGGCATAAACATCAAGGCCCATGGCGAAGTGTGGCGCTGGTGCATTACCAATTTCACTATAAGACTGATACTTACGGATGCGGTTATCCAGATAAGTGGTTTCCTGCTCATTCAACCAACGACGCAGAGCACTGAATCCTTCAATTGTTTCCAGTGATTCAGCAGTCACGTTGCCGCCGTGACCATTGATAAGCTCAACTGCATCCGCCATTTTCTCTGGGTGGAAGCCAGCGTGGGTGTTGAATACGCCGAAGCCAAAGTGTTCACGAAGCGCACGTCCGGCACAAATGTTTGCCGTGATCATCGCTTCTTCTACCATGCGATTTGCAATACGACGAGGATCTACGTGAATCGCGACAACGTCGTTATCTTCGCTTAGCTCGAAGCGGTAGTCAGGACGGTCTGGGAAGGTCACAGCATTCGCTTCACGCCATGCCATACGCGCTTTAGCCAGACTATGTAGTGCATTCACTTGTTCAGCAATGATCTCTGACGGTTGCCATTTATCACAAGAACCTGTTTCCAGGAGATCAGAAACATTGTCATAAGCCAGTCGGCCTTGAGACTTTATGGTAGCCGAGAAGAATTGCGTATCTTCTGAGATAGTGCCATCTGCCAATAGGGTGACACGGCAGCATAGAGCAGGACGAATTTCTTCGTCACGCAGTGAGCACAAGTCGTCACTCAGTTCGCGCGGCAACATTGGAATATTGCGGCCCGGCAGGTAAATAGTGAATCCACGCTCACGCGCTTCTTTATCCAGATCGGTACCTTGAGCAACATATGCCGTTGGGTCTGCAATCGCAATGGTCAGCGTGAAAGTGCCGTCTTCGTTTGCCACTGTATGCAGCGCATCGTCCATGTCTTTGGTGGATTCGCTGTCGATAGTAATAAAAGGCAGGTGAGTCAGGTCTTCACGAACCAAAGATTCGTCCAGCATTTTCCAGCTAGGCTGTGGTGCCGGTTCTTGATTTGGCAGGTTATGTTTAGCCAGCGTTACCCACCAAGGCGCGATCTTGTCGTTGGCATCTGTGATTTTCTCACTGATTTCACAGAAAAAGTTATTGTCACCTTTCAATGGGTGTTGAATCAGAGTAGCGACGACCCAGTCGCCATCAGACAACGCGTCACGGCTCAAACCTTTTTTGGTTTTTGCGCGGATGGCATCTTTGAGTTGAGGGCTATCGGGCACGACATTCAGCTTGTCGCGAATCATTTTTACACGGCCAATAAAACGCTCTACCGATTGTTCAATCAGCTCGTCCGGCTCAGCCACTTCTTTTTCTTTTTCGGTGCGGATAAGCGCGACGACTTTATCGCCATGCATGACTTTTTTCATGTATGCAGGCGGAATGAAGTAGCTGGTTTTACTGTCTACTTCGAGGAAGCCAAACCCTTTTTCGGTTGCTTTGATCGAACCTTCTTTTTTAGGAATGGTCTCTTTGATTTGCTGCTTTAGCTGCGCAAGTAATGGATTGTCTTGAAACATTAGCCTGGTCTCAGATTGTGAACCGCCACACTATACGGATTCAGTAGCCCAAAACCAAGTCATCACTCATTAAACCTACGTGACGATATCTGTTACGCCTTAGCGCAAACTGAGAGGTAAGTCAGCGAAATGAAACAAGAATGAACATTTCTCTCGCAAACTTGATGTAACGAAGAGGCCATATTCAACATTAATGACAAAATGACACTTTCGTAAAGGGAAGTAACGGTTTGGCGTATGGAAAGTGCTGAAGTACAGCAAAGGTGTACAGCTGAAGATGTTTCGAGCACGCTGGATAAATGGTGTGAAGACATCTTTAGCCGTCTGGTTTGTGAAAACAGAATCAGCAATATTGCTCTGTTTGTCTTAGTCGATGATAAGCTGAAGCTCATCGCCAGCCAGACACAGGATGTATTTAACTTTTACCCAGCCTTCAAACCCTGCGAAGAATATAGTGGGTACTATATTGACTGGGAATCCCTCGCCAACAAGCACAAACAGCATTTTTCTTTTATTTCCGAACTGGCATTCAACGGTGGTTGGCAGCAAGACAATCAGCTCTGGGAACATGCCGTCATTCCTCTATATAAAAGAGAGCATCGGCTTGGGTATCTGCTGGTTGAGGCTGAAACATCAACCCGCGAACGCAGACTGTCCGAAAAAGGCTTTGACTGGGTGCGAGAAAATGTCGATACGCACCTGAAATGTAAAATCCTTGCGCATCGTCTAAATCAGCAAAACGTCAATAGCCGTAAAAGCGAACTCGACCTCGCGTTACATAATCACACGCTTGCTTCGCAACTGGGCTACCTGAAAAACTTGCATGAAATTTCCCTACGGTTTACCAAAGCCACCACTATTAATTCCTTATGTCGGATTGCTGTCGAATTAGGGCGGGACAAGCTGCAAATTGATCGTATGGGTATTTTCCTGTGTGATGTGGAAACCCACAAAATGTGGGGGACCTGGGGAACGGATCCTGATGGTCAGGTGGTAGACCGTTCTGAGTTTTGTCAGGAAATGCCAAATACGCTTTTCATGGAAGAAGCCTTTACCAAAAAAAATGAACTGATCGTAAAAGAAAACGTGCCCCTTTATTTTGGAAAGGAGCAAGTGGGTATTGGCTGGAATATCATGATGGCGATGTGGGACGGTGACGAATGCATTGGTTGGCTGGCTGCAGATAACCTTCTATACCGGACACCTCTTGATGAGCCGAAAAAAGAAGCGATAAAACTGCTTGCCGCCTCAGTTTGCCAGAAAATCGTGAAGCTTAGGCACACAGAAGCGTCTGATGCCCGATACAGTCAACTTGTTACCATCAATAGTGAGCGGGGATCTGAATTAAAGGCACTCAAGCATAAGTTGTTTGCCAAGAAGCGAAATGAACGCTGGATGGGTATCACCGATGTGGATACGGGCTTGCCGAATGCTTTGGCAATGCAAATGGCATTGCCGGGGTTGTTAAAACAGGCGAGAAAAGAAAAACAGCGGATTGCGGCTCTGTCTATCGATATTGATAGCTTTGCAGGGTATCGAAAATTTTATGGCGACATGGCCGCGACAAATTTAGTTAAAAAACTGGCTGATGTGATGGAAAGACAGGTGGGTTCGCACCTGTCGGGGATGTTTGCTTATTCGTCACCAGGAACATTTTCTCTTCTTTTATTACATGATGATGACTTGATGCTGCGAGAAGTCGCGGAAAGCATGGTGCATGGTGTATATCACCTCAATATTCCTAACAAACCTTCGGCGAATTATCAGCGTGTGACCTTGAGTCTTGGCATGACACTCAGCTCAGTTTCAGTCTTTACCCGAAAACTTAAAATCATGAAACGCGCAGAGAAACTGAAAACAACTGCGATTAAGTTGGGACAAAATAGAGTTTGTCTTGACTAAAAAATTAAACCTCACCACAGAGCCTTGCCTGAAATAACAGCAATTTGTTTCCGAAATAGGCGTTTGCAGTCAAAAAGCCATCAGTCGTAGAAAGAATTGTGAACTTGTTCAATTTTTTCTGGCTTTTTTTGGTCTAGTGGCGCAGAATGCACGCCTTATTTGTCGAGGCCCGTAGCGTTAGATACTGTTACAGAGAGTAGGAAGTCACTTAGTTCTGAGTAGTGACCCTGTATCAGTGAATAATAACAGTGCGAAACCGCTAGCAGGGGCCCCGTTTTTTTTGTCTATATATTGGGATCCCAATGCAAGATACTGTTACTGAATTTCGCCAGTTAGATCTGGCTGAAAACATTCTTTCTGCTCTTGACGCAATCGGCTTTGTAGCGCCGACTCCTATTCAGGCAGCTTCAATTCCTCTACTTCTGACCGGTGTGGATGCACTCGGTAAAGCACAAACAGGTACCGGTAAAACCGCGGCATTCTCTCTGCCTCTGCTGAACAAACTGGACCTGAACCAGCACAAACCTCAAGCGATTGTTATGGCTCCAACCCGCGAACTGGCAATTCAGGTTGCGGCGGAAGTAAAACAACTTGGCCAAAACATCAATGGCTTGAAAGTTCTCGAAATCTACGGCGGCGCGTCAATCGTTGACCAAATGCGCGCTCTGCGCAGCGGTGCTCACATTGTTGTTGGTACCCCAGGCCGTGTTAAAGACCTGATCAACCGTGAACGTCTGCAGTTGGACGAAGTACACACGTTTGTTCTGGATGAAGCTGACGAAATGCTGAAAATGGGCTTCGTTGACGACGTTACCTGGATCATGGAACAAGCGCCAGAATCAGCACAACGTGTTCTGTTCTCTGCAACCATGCCTCCAATGGTTAAAGAAATCGTTGACCGCTTCCTGCGCGAACCTGCTCGCATTGACGTAGCAGGCAGCAACCGTACTGTTGAGAAAGTTGAACAGCAGTTCTGGGTTGTTAAAGGCGTAGAGAAAGACGAAGCGATGTCTCGTCTGCTTGAAACTGAAGAAACTGACGCATCTATCGTATTCGTACGTACCCGTCAGGACACCGAGCGTCTGGCTGATTGGCTAAGCGCGCGTGGCTTTAAAGCTGCTGCACTGCACGGTGATATCCCACAGTCTCTGCGTGAGCGTACTGTTGATCATATCAAACGTGGCGTTATCGACATTCTGGTTGCGACTGACGTTGTAGCGCGTGGTCTTGATGTGCCACGTATTACTCACGTATTCAACTACGACATCCCATTCGATGTTGAATCGTACATTCACCGTATCGGTCGTACAGGTCGTGCGGGACGTGCAGGTAAAGCAATCCTGCTGGTTCGTACTAACCAAATCCGTATGCTGCGTACCATCGAGCGTGTGACATCTACCCGTATGGAAGAAATTCAACTTCCACTGCGTGACAAAGTCGCTGAAGCACGTCTGGCACGTCTGGCTGCTGATCTGCAAGAGCAGAAAGAGTCTGACAGCATTGAAGCGTTTGTTGGTCTGGTTGAAAAACTGCAAGAGCAAATCGATGTAGATGCGGCAACACTGGCTGCAATGCTGCTTCAACGTCAGCAAGGTAAACGCCCATTGTTCTACAACGGTCCAGATCCAATGATCGCTGCGATGGAGCGCGACAGCCGTCGCCGTGAATCTCGCCGTGATGATCGTGGTCCACGTGATCGTTCAGAGCGCGGTGACCGTGGCGAACGTCGTAGCTACAACGCAGCAGATTGGGACACTTACCAATTGCAAGTTGGCCGTGATCAAGGCGTTCAAGTTAAAGACATCGTTGGTGCAATCGCTAACGAACTGGGTCTTGAGAAGCAATTCATCGGTTCAATCAAGCTGGCAACAGGTCACACTTACGTTCAGTTGCCGAAGAAAATGCCAAAAGAAATCCTGGGTCAACTGAAGCAACTGCGCATTCGCCAGAAAGCAACTGATGCACAACTGGTTGAAGGTCACGTTGACATGTCTCCACCACGTCGTCGCAATGGCGGTGACCGTAACGGTGGTGGCGAGCGCGGTCCACGTCGCTTTGATGACCGTGGTCCTCGTGGTGGCAACCGTGGCGAAGGTCGTGGTGATCGTGGTGGCCGTCGCTTTGATCGTGACCGTGGTGGCGACAAGCGCTCTTTCCGTGGTGAGCGCCGTCACGCAGACGCATAATCTGCCCGATTAGCAATTCAATATCCCAAAGCCCGCTTTTAAAGCGGGCTTTTTGCATTTGTGTGACTTTGAAATATTTACTTACGTATTTGCTAAATCAATAGACGCTGTTCCAAGGATTGGGACGAGGCTGTCGGATTCACGCTGCTATATTGTTGAAACAGCAAGCCGAAACTGGGCGTTAATTCTGTAACCCTCGCTCCATCATTGATGTAGTTTGGGTAAAGATGTGCGTGACTGATTCCAGACATTTAAACAATCTGGGTTAGGTCGTGTAGGTTGTTTCCCTGTTTGAGGACTGTTTTATGCTGAATATGCAGTTTGATCAGCGGGTGATCATAGACACCAGCGATATGGACTGGCAGCCATCGCCTTCGGGTGGTGTGTTTCGTAAGCCTCTTGCCAAAGAGGGAGCCGAACGTGGGCATGCCACCAGTATTGTGAAATACGCACCCAAGTCTTCCTTTTCTCGTCACGAACACCCTTTAGGAGAAGAAATTCTTGTCCTTGAAGGTATCTTTTCTGATGAAACAGGGGACTATCCGGCAGGTACCTATATTCGGAACCCCCCCGGCTCTTCCCATGCGCCCTATAGCGAAGTCGGATGCACCTTACTGGTTAAACTTCATCAGTTTTCAGCTAACGATCGCAATCAGGTACGAATCAATACGCGTTCGGAAGAAGATTGGATAGAAGGCCAGGGGCGCTTGTTGATGCTTCCACTACATGAATTCAATGGCGAGCAGGTTGCCATGATTCGATGGCCAGCGGGACAGCACTTTTTCAATATTTCCCATTTCTGCGGTGAAGAAGTATATGTACTCGAAGGGGAGTATCGAGACGAATTTGGCAGATATGGGCAGGGAACCTGGATACGTAATCCGCATATGTTTGAATACAACCCATATGCAGAAGAAGACACTTTACTATGGGTAAAGGTAGGACACCTTCCTTATCCTGGTGTCAGTTGAAAATAGATGGCTGGTTGAACACAGAAGAATGTACAGATTAACCAACGACGATTGATATCATTGCATGTTTTATCTGCATGGACGTAAATCTGAGACAAATGTCTTCGTGGTTTATCGCTAGTATGTTGGTTGAGTGCAGGGCTCAAACTTATGAGCCTTTTTCTTGAAAGTGCCTCAGTGGCAACAGGACATGACAGACTCGGATGTTTCAGACAGACAGCCCCTTCCAGATGCAGTTTTTTGAACTGGCACCTGTACCCATGGTGATTATCAATGACCTCGGCGAGATCATTCAGAGTAACCGTGAGTGTCAGCAACTGTTCCAGATAATGCCAGATGAAGCCAACATCGACGGTTATCTCAGCTCGGCTACGTGGAATGAAGTTATCCGTTACTTTCAGGTCGTTTCCCAGGCGGTGCAGCATGAGCCATTTACCAAAGTTGTCCGACTGACAAGAAGCAAAGATACCTACATCTTCAAAGTGAACCTGCTCAATACGGTTCCCAGCAACATCTACATTGTGGCACTAACCCTTTACTATCCTGATGATGAGTTGAATGAAGCCCTTCAGGAACGTTTACCTATGGGCATGGCGCGCGTGGATACCGAAGGTCGTTTTATCAGTGTGAATCCAGCGTACTTGGCCATGTTGGGTTATCAGGATGAAGAGATTCAGCCACTGACTGAGTTTGATCTTACGTACCATTCAGATGCTAACAGTGAAAAGCCGCTGCGCGAAAACCTTTCATTGAGTTCAGGTAACCAGTACAGAGTCGACAAACGTTATCTTCACAAAAATGGGCATCAAATCTGGGTACGTACTTTTGTTTCTTCGATTACCTGCAAGTACACCAACCAACATCAGTTTCTGATTGCTGTTTTGGATATCCATGAAGAAAAGCAATTGCAGGAAGCCATTACTACATCAGAGCGACGGTTTCGTGCGATCGCTGAGAATGTCAGTTCCGTGGTGTGGATTTCTGCTGCGGATCCTGCGCGTCTGTTTTACGTCAACAAATGCTACGACACTATCTGGGAAGAGAAAGTAGAAGTTCTTTATCACGATCCTCGCGCCTTCTTAAACAAGATCCATCCGTCTGAAAGAGAGATGGCAGAGAGCACACGTTTTTCCGCATCAACCGACTCTTGGAATATTAACTATCGACTGTTGTTTGATGACGGCAGGGTGAAACACATCCGCGACAGCGGCAACTGTGTTTTTGATGGAAACGGTGAACTGATTTATCGCGTAGGCACACTGACTGATATCACCGCAGAGATTGACCAAAGGGATACCGTGGTTGTGATGGCGAAAAAGCTGCGGGAAATGGTGGAATACGATTCGCTGACCGGTATCAAGTCACGTCATGCCATCATGACGGACATACAGGAAGCTTATCAGGAGTTCGATATGACCAGCGATCCATCTGTGCTGGTTTATATCGATGCCGATGGCTTTAAGAACATCAACGATTCTTACGGGCACGACGTAGGCGATAAAGTGCTGAAAGCGATAGCCGGACATTTGACCTCAAATATCCGTGACTCCGATGTCGCTGGGCGAATTGGTGGTGATGAATTCGTCGTACTGCTTAGACACACCGCTACAGCAGAAATCCCACACATTCTTGAACGCCTGAAATGTGACATTGAGAGTGATGGTCTTCCGGAAGGTGTCAATGTGTCGATAAGTCTTGGAGCGATTGAGCTTTCAGAGAAAGTTGTATCAGCAGAACAATGGCTTAGCGAAGCAGATAAAACCATGTATCAGCACAAACGATCGCGAAAGAAAATGCGCCTCAGTCGAAAGCATTAGAAATGACCACTTCACATCTATTCTATGTTTTACCAAGATAAACTGAACGTTACAGACACACCGCCATTTATCATTCCTCGCTAACTTGTTGATTTTCTTTTTCTGACAACACTTATCGTAACGAGAATCTCAGTCTTCTAAGACTTTTTTCTGATACCTATTATCTGTTTTGAAAATGAGACAGTTGAGTGTAACGCTTCCGAGTATTCTCTTTGTTGAATAACAGAGGGAATGGTCATGCAGAGTGTTGTTGAGGTATTTGGTACCGCGCTTGCCAGCTATTACAACGGCAATAAGTCAGGAAAACTGATTGTGAGGGAAAACAATGGTACATCCGTTATCCCGACATCAGATTTTTTTCGCCGTCCGGAGGATGTCGCCACCGACAGAATTGCGTTGTCTTATTGCCGGCGGAGCGTGTTAAACGTGGGCGCTGGCAGTGGGGAGCATTCTCTCTACCTGACAGCTAAAGGCATCAAGGTTACCTCGATAGACAGTTCACCAATCGCCTGCGCGATCATGCACCAGCGAGGTGTGCCATCGGTGGTATGCGGACATCTGTTCGATCAACACCCTATGTTTGACCGCACCTTTAGCTGGCTGGCACTTCGCGGTGTGATAGGCCAGCTGGGAAATATTCGAAATTTCTTTCACTTTCTGAATTTGGCGCACCGCAATTTGTATCCGGGCGGCAGATTGATTTTAAGCTCAGAAAACCTTCGTTACGAAGGTTATCGCACACGTCATTTGACGTTTGAATTTGACGGGAGAGTGAGTGAGGAAGTGCCGTGGTTTGATATCGGCATGTCTACACTCCGAAGAGTGGCTGACAGTCACAACTTTAACTGTCGCATCGTTTACTGTGATGACAGCAATAAGTACGTGGCTTTGCTGACAAAACGGTAAACAAGACTTTTCATAGGGGCTGTTGACCTTTGGTGGTTAAATTTTGTTCTCGCTCTAAGCGTTTTAGGCGCGGCGAGGTGTGTGTCGCCTAGTCATTCTAAGCAAATACACCTCAACAAAGCATAAAACGCTTAGGGCAGAACCCTCCGGGCAGCGTTTGTGGGGAATTTCTGCAGCGTTATCGGC